>DAHWFQ010000066.1:0-7172 GCA_027324895.1 Actinomycetota bacterium
ACGAGGCCATGACCCGCTCCGCCATCGAGTGGCTGGGGGCGCCACCTGACCAGCCGTGGGCCATGGTGCTGCCACTCTTCGCGCCGCACTGCCCCTTCGTGGTGGCCGAGCCTTGGTACTCGCTCTACGACCGCGCGGAGATGCCGGAACGCGCCGCGCAACCGACCGGCCATGAACCCGCCTACATGCGGCTCGTGCGCGAGACCTGGGGGCTGGACGCCGTGACGGACGCGGAATGGCGGGAGATCCAGGCGGTCTACCTGGGCATGGTCTCGCGCATGGACGACCAGTTCGGACGCATCCTGAGCGCACTCGACGCCAACGGACTGCGCGAGGACACCGTCGTCATCTTCTTCACGGATCATGGTGAGTACCTCGGCGATTACGGCCTGGTGGAGAAGTGGCCCGCCGGTGTGCACGAGTGCCTGACCCGCGACCCGCTCCTCATCGGCGGCCCGACGCTGCAGCGGGGGCGCGAGGTCCCCGCGCTCGTCGAGATGGTGGACCTCATGCCCACGGTGCTGGAACTCGCGGACATCACACCGCGGGAGACGCACTTCGGTCGTTCGCTGGTGCCGTTGCTGCGTGGTGCGTCGGACGAGCACCGCGAGTACGCCTTCACGGAGGGTGGCTTCCTCGTCACGGAGGAGGTCGCCTTCGAGAATCCGGCGCCGCCCTACGACCTCAAGGGCAAGGTGCAACACGACCATCCCGACGCGGTCGGCCGCTGCATCGCCGTGCGCGACCACGAGTGGACCTACGTGTGGCGCATGTACGAGGAATGTGAGTTGTACTCGCGCATCGCGGATCCGCGCGAGGAGCACAACCTGGCGGCTGCGCCTGAGCATGCAGAGCGCATCGAGCGCATGCACCGGGCCATGCAGGACTGGCTGCTGCACACCTCGGATGTCATGTCGATGAACGACGTCCCGCGCTTCCCGTCCATCGACCTGCCGACGCCCGGCGTGCGGTTGGCTGCAGGCTAGGAGCCGAGCACCTGGCGCATGGCCTCGTCCATGGTCTCAGCAACCGCGATCGATTCGGCGTGGGTGCGCAACTCGTGCTGCGTCCTGCCGGCCAGGATGGCCTCGCTCACTGCGCGCAGCATCGGCACATAGCCGCCGCCCTCGCGCTCGTAGGTGAACTCGTCCACGTCGGCCTGCACGGGGCTCACAGGGTTGACCTGCTTGAATCCGCTGGCACTCCAGAAGGCACCGGGGATCTCGATGTGCCCCTTGCTGCCGGCGATATACGCAGTCAAGGGCGACCAGGCGCGCAGTCCATTGATGCACACCGCGCGCTGGCCGGACGCGTACTCCAACGTCGTGACCACCTCGGCATCCACCTCGTGCTCGACAGTGCCGATCGCATGGACCGACGTCGGGGCGCCGAGCAGCATGTGCGCGAGCGACACGGTGTATACGCCCTGGTCGAGCATCGAGCCGCCGGCGAGATCCTTGGCCCAGAGCCGCGACTGTGCGTTGTAGGGAATGCTGGTGGAGAAGTTCGCTTGCACGTGCCTGATCTCGCCGATCGCGCCCTCCGCGATGCGGCGGCGCATCTCGACGATGGCCGGGTTGAACGCCGTCCACATGGCCTCCATGGCGAACAGGCCCTGGGATTCGGCGAACGCGCAGAGGTCGCGGGTGAGCGCGGCGCTCGTCGTCATCGACTTCTCCACCAGGACGTGCTTGCCCGCCTCCAGGGCGGCCATGGCGAGCGCGAAGTGCTCGGTGTGCGGGGTGGCGATGTAGACGACGTCGATGTCGTCGCGCTCGAGGACCGCCTTGAAGTCGCCAGCACCCTCGGCGATGCCGTACTCCGCTGCTGCGGCATCGGCGCGTTCCTTGGTGCGGGAGACGATGACGCGCATGTCGACGTTCTCGGTCAATGCGAAGTCACGTCCGATGAGCCGCAACATGAGTCCCGTGCCCACCATGGCCCAACGCGTCTGCTGCATCGCCTGCTCCTTCGCCCGTCGTCGCGGAGACGCTAGCCGGATTAGCCTGAATCCGGAACCGGCGCCGCGTGCCTGCCGTGATCGACCCGCGGTGACCACGCGGGAGCGCCGGTTTCGCAGGATCGCAGAAGGCGCCCCGCCGGACTGCGGATCCCGCGGCCGACGGGGCGCCCCCCTCGCAGGACTGACTA
The DNA here is from genome assembly GCA_027324895.1 of Actinomycetota bacterium. GTDB lineage: Bacteria > Actinomycetota > Actinomycetes > S36-B12 > UBA5976 > JAKALQ01. The sequence continues at coordinate 2,152 of DAHWFQ010000066.1, forward strand.
CTCGACGAGCGAGACCACCTTGGCCAGCTCGGTGCCGACCTCGTTGGCCACGCGCAGGTTGACGCTGGGCGCGACCTGCTGGTCCAGGCTCAGCACCATGATGGCCTGGGTGGAGTTGGGGAGCAGGCCCACCTGCATGTTGTCGATGTTCACGCCCGCCTCGCCCAGGATGCGACCGATGACGCCGATGACGCCCGGGCGGTCCGCGTAGGAGTAGAAGGCGTGGTGGGTCCCGATCTGCACATCGATCTCAGCGCCGTTGATCTCGGCCAGCTTCTCGATCTTGCGCGGCCCGGCCACGGTGCCACCGACGGTGACGCGCTGGCCACCCATGGTGTCGAGTCGGATACGGAGCAGCGAGCGGTACTCGTCGTTCTCGCTCTTCTTGGTGAGCTTGGTCTCGACGCCGCGCTCCTTGGCGATGAGGGGGGCGTTCACGTACGACACCGGGTCGTTCATGAGGGCACCGAACACGCCCTTGAGCGCTGAGAGCTCGAGCACTCGCACGTCCTCCTGCGACAGCTCCCCGGAGATCTCCACGGCCACGCGGGCGACCGGGTTGGGGGCGAGCATGGCGGCGATGACACCCAGGTGTTCCGCCAGCGCGAGGTAGGGCTTGACGCTGGGAGCGAGCACGCCGCCCTGCACGTTGACGGCGTCCGGCACCAGTTCCCCGGAGAGTGCGAGCCGCACCGACTTGGCCACGGCGATGCCGGCCTTCTCCTGCGCCTCGTCGGTGGATGCGCCGAGGTGCGGCGTGGCCACGACGTTGTCGAAGGCGAACAACGGGGAATCGGTGCAGGGTTCCTTGGCGTACACGTCGAGGCCGGCTCCGGCCACGCGCTTCTCCTCCAGGGCTCGAGCGAGCGCAGCCTCATCGACGATCCCGCCGCGCGCGGCATTGATGATGTGCACGGTCGGCTTCACCCTCCGCAGGGCATCCTCGCCGATGAGGCCGACCGTCTCGGCCGTCTTGGGCAGGTGCACGGTGATGAAGTCGGACTGCTCGAGCAACTCGTCGAGCGACACCATCTTGATGCCGAGTTGAGAGGCCCGGGCGGGCTGCACATAGGGGTCGTAGGCGACGAGCTGGACCCCGAAGGGCGCCAGTCGCTGCGCCACCAGGATGCCGATGCGACCGAGGCCGACGATGCCGACCACCTTGTCGTTGATCTCGACGCCGGTGAACTTGGAGCGCGCCCACTTGCCGTTCTTGAGGGCCAGGTTGGCGGGCACGATGTGACGGGCGGACGCGAGGAGCAGGCCCACCGCGAGCTCGGCCGCGGATGTGATGTTGGAGGTGGGTGCGTTCACCACCATGACGCCGGCAGTGGTGGCGGCCTTCACGTCCACGTTGTCGAGCCCGACTCCGGCGCGCGCCACCACCTTGAGGTTCCTGGCCACCGCGAGGACCTCATCGTCGACCTGGGTCGCGGAACGGACGAGCAACGCTTCGGCGTCCTTGACGGCGGCGAGGAGTGCCGAACGGTCGGTGCCGTCGACGTTGCGGATGCTGAAGTCGGGGCCGAGGGCATCGAGGGTGGCGGGTGAGAGTTCTTCGGCGATGAGGACGATCGGCTTTGCCATGGTGTCTCCGGAGGTCGGTGGCGACGGTCAGCGGAACTGTATCGGACGCTTGTGAAAACTTTCACAAGCGTCCACATGGTGGATTGTTGTGCGCTCCTGGCTACGACTGGCCGGGGGCGGTGGCAAGCCATGGCAACGTCCGACCGGTAGGCGGGCGGGGCGGGCCTGCGGGCTACGGTCCCGTCATGCCCCCCGTGAATCCCAGCCGCATCCGCCTGCTCATCGTGCTGGGATCACTCACCATGTTCGGCGCCATGTCCACCGACATGTACCTCCCTGCCTTCCCCTCGGTGGCTCGGACCCTGTCTGTGACGACGGCGAACGTGCAGCTCACGCTCACCGCGTTCAGCTTCGGCATGGGCCTCGGCCAGCTCGTCTACGGGCCGATCTCGGACCGCTTCGGCCGGAAGCGACCGTTGCTCGTGGGCCTCGCCGTCTTCGTGGGCGCCTCCCTGCTCTGCGCGACGGCCACCACGCTCCCCGTGCTCATGCTCTGGCGCTTCCTGCAGGCCATGGGCGGCTCGGCCGGCATCACCATCGCCCGCGCCATGGTCCGGGATCAGCACAGCGGCATCGATATGGCGCGCATGATGACGGCCATGGGCGTGGTCTTCGCGGTGGCGCCCGCGGTCGCGCCATCGCTGGGGGCGCTGATCCTGCACTTCGGTGAGTGGCAGTGGATCTTCATCGCCCTGGCCGCGTTCGGCGTCTACACCTGGCTTGGCGCCATGACCCTGCCCGAGAGCCTTCCCCCGGAGCGCCGCACCGATCACGGATTCCTGTTGGCCTTCAAGGGTTTCGCTGAGATCTCGCGCCAGCCGGAATTCCGCCGCGCGGCCATCGTCATGTGTGCCGGATCCATGGCGCTGTTCGCCTTCATCTCCTCCTCTCCGGCCGTGCTCATCGGTCGTTACGGTATGTCGCGGACCGTCTTCGCGCTGCTCTTCGGCCTGAACTCGCTCGCCATGGTGATCGCCTCGCAGGTCAACATGCGCCTGTTGCCGCGCCTCGGCGTGGAGCGAGCGCTGCGGGTGTTCGCCGTCGCTCAGCTCGGTGCCTCGATCCTGCTCGTGATCGCCATCGCCGCCAATGCACCCCTCCCCCTCGTCCTGGTTCCTCTCGCTGCCGCGACGGGCACTGTGAGCGCACTCTTCGGCAACGGTCTCACGCTCGCGCTCCATCCCTTCCCGCATCGCGCGGCCTCCGCCGCCGCACTCTCGGGCCTGCTGCAGATGCTCACCGCGGGCGTCATAGCAGCCGGGCTCTCCGCCCTGCGCGGCAACCCCGCGCTGCACATGGGCATGGCCATCCTGCTCGCGTCGGTCATCGCCACCGCCTTCGCGCGGGGGTGGCCGCAATCCGCCGAAGCAGCGGGGCCGGCCGTCGCCAAGGTGTAACCGGCCTGTGCGCTGAGGGTGCCGCGCGGACGCGGTTGGCGTGGATCCCGCCGCGGCTGGTGCGTGAGCACGCTGCGGGCACTCGAATTGTCGGGTTCTCGCCTGGGCACGGACGCCACATCGTTGCGGGCTTCCGCGTTCTCGGGTTCGCAACTGGGCATGGACGCCACATCGTTGCGGGCTTCCGCGTTGCGCCGTTCCCCAACCGGCGACAAGGATGCGAACGCGATGCGCGGACTCGCGTCGTCCCGTTCCCGAACCGGGAAGGGCGGGGATCGCGATGAGGGGACTCGCATGACCGACAACACCGTCAGGCCACCGATTGTGAGCGGTGCCCCGGATTCCGTGCCGGTGTTCTTCCGCGGAGGTCACGTACGGCCGTCGGATGGGATGTACCGCATCGAGCACCATGCCGACGGCAGCCGGGACTGCTTCGACATCGCATACGGCGTCTCGCTGGGTTGGCGGCCCATGCGCATGGACCTCCACGTCCCGGCCGGCGCTGGCGCACCGGTACTCATCTACATCCACGGGGGCGCCTTCATCGCGGGCAGCCACCACCTCGACGACGTGGCGCATCCGCATGCGGCCATTCGCAAGGGCTTCGTCGATGCTGGCTATGCCTTCGCCAGTGTGGACTATCGCTACGCAGCTGAGGGTTCCTTCCCCATGGGCCTGCACGACTGCTTTGCCGCCGTGCGCTGGATACGCGCCTACGGCAGAGAACTCGGCATCGACGTATCGCGCATCGCCGTACTCGGAGAGTCCGCAGGTGGGCACCTCGCCGCCTTCCTGGGCCTCAATCCGACGGATCCCGATCTCGTCGGCACGGTGGGAGGTCTCAACCTGAGTTCGCAGGTCGACGCCTGCGTGCTGTGGTATCCGCCAGTGGAACTCGGCGCCCAACCGGGGACCGCCGCCGGCGATCGCGCCTGGGGTCCCGAGGACCACCTCATCGGGTCGCGGGTGGACCTGCGACCGGATCTCGCACGTCTGGCGAGCCCGCTGCACCACGTCGGGGGCAGCGGGCCGGCTCCCATGCTCCTGCAGCATGGCGATGCGGACGAGTTGGTGCCGCTGTCGCAGAGCGAGCGGATGCTCGCCGCGATGACTGGCGCCGGGCACCACTGCGAGCTCGATGTCGTCGCGGGCGGCGATCACGCCTTCACCACCGTCGACTGCGCACCGATCGTGGCCCGCGCTGTCGCGTTCTGCGACCACCACCTGCACCGCCGCTGACGCTCCCCCCTCCCGCAGTACGACGCTGCACGACCGCGCCGTGGCGATGTGGCGTCGCACCGCGCAGACCGTTCTGCAGTACGACGCTGCACGACCGCGCCATGGCGATGTGGCGTCGCACCGCGCAGAAGGGCAGTGCGCAACGGGATGCTGGGGACTTGCGGCGTCATCATCAGGCGACACCGCGTTCGCCTCGCTGCAGCGAGCGCAGGGCGCGCTCCACCTGCAGCAGGTAGGGCTCCGGATCGATCCGCAAGGCGAGTCCGGGTACGCGAATGACGACGGCGCCTTGCAGCGCGAGGTCGTTGGCGCGCCGTTGGTCGTCGAGTTGCACCGCGGCATCCAGATGCCCACGCCCATCGATCTCCACAACCAGGGACCGTCCACCCACCGTCCACTCGACATCCGTGTAGCGAGTGCGTCCAGACGCATCACGACGCTGACGTTGGCGTTGGGGGGATGGCAGTCCACGCTTCCGGCAGAGCGCGGCGAATTCGTACTCTGGCATGGAGTGCACACCAGGCTCGATGGCAGCGAACCGCTTGCGAAGCTCGGCAGATCCGGGGCTGCGCTTCACCTCACGAACGGCGGACTGCACAGCCTCGAATGACACCAAGCCACGCTGGATGGCCCACAGCGCCTGGAAGATCGAGGAGCGTCGGCTCGAACCCCAGGTGAGGGCCTGCACCACGGCGCGAACCGGGTCAACGCGCGTCTCATCCCGTGTTGGCGCCGGCAGATCCTTCGCACTGTGGAGCACCGCGCCCGAGAGCGGCGCCAGGCGGCCCGCGTGCGGTC
>DAHWFQ010000100.1:0-3238 GCA_027324895.1 Actinomycetota bacterium
TCGACGCCGTTGAGTTGCCGCGAGTCGAGGACGAACACCGGCAGCACCTCGCCTGCCGCCGCGGCGGCAAGCAGCGCGGGATGGTCGCCCAGCCGGAGATCGCGTCGGAACCAGAGGATCGCAACCATGGCGTGAGGCTAACTGGGCGCCACGGGTGTGGCCCCGTCGACGGCGTCCGGGTCGGCGATCACCAGACGCGACGGCGGCTCAGCAGGTCGACGACCCAGCGCTGGAATCCGTTGAGGGGCTTGCGCGGCGGGGGCGGGGCCGCATCCGCACCGAGGACGTCGCGGGCGTCGGCCGCGTCCTCCGCGGCGACGAGCACGCGCACGCCCTGCACCGCGAGGTCGGGTCGCATGCCGCCTGCGTCGTCGGCGGAGACAGCGGCCCGGATGCCGTGCTCCTCGAGCAGGCCCACCACCATCTCGGCCTCGATGCGCGAGCCCACGACCGCGACGACACTGTGCATGCCCCCACGCTAACGAATGGGGTCAGCGGCGGAGGGCCACCAGGTCCGTGATGGCGCGTCCGGCGGCCATGCCACGCGACTCGAACTTGGTGCGCGGACGAGTGGCCGCGCTGGCGATGGGCGGCTGCTCGGACGGTGCGAGCAGCCGGAGGAGGGGGTGCGCGGCGATCGCCTGCTGCGCGGACTGCGCGTAGTCGTGCCAGTCGGTGGCGAAGTGCAGGAAGCCGCCGGGCACGAGTGCGCGGGCCATGGTGTCGAGGTTGGCGGCGTTGATGATGCGGCGCTTGTGGTGGCGCGCTTTGGGCCACGGGTCGGGGAAGAAGACGCGGATGCCGGCGAGCGACGCCGGGGGCAGCAGGTCGTGCAGGAGCTCGAGCGCGTCGCCCTCGATGACGCGGACGTTGTCGATGCCCTGCGCGTCCAGCTCCGCGAGCAGCCGTCCGACACCGGGCGTGTGCACGTCGATGGCGAGCAGGCCGTGGTCGGGGTGGGCGACGGCCTGCGCGAGTGCGGCGTCGCCCATGCCGAAGCCGATCTCGAGGATGACGGGGCGCCCGTCGAAGAGATCCGGGAGCGGGGGCAGCGCGTCGAGGGTGACGAGGTGGGTGCCACGCTCGAGGCCCTCGCGCATCTGCGTGGAGTACCGACCACGCCGAGGCTTGAAGGTCTGGATGTGCTGCTGCATGAGCGGAAGTTTGCCAGCCCGGCCCTGGCGCACCAACGCACGGACGGTGCCGGCGACCTGCCCTGTGGAACCGGCCGAGGCACACCAACGCACGCGAAGGGCCGCAGGGCTCGCATGGTGGAACGTCGGCTTCGTGCGTGCCTGTCCCGTGCCTGCGCGCTGATACCGTCGCCTGATGACGACGGCGAAGCAGCGTGAGCGCTGGGCTGTCATCTCACTCATCTCGGTCACCGCGGCCTGGGGCAGCACCTTCGTCGTCATGAAGTCGGGCATCGCGCAGATGTCGTACTGGTCGCTCACCAGCCTGCGTTGGAGCATCGCGTTCGCGCTGCTCGTCGCCTTCCGCCCGCGCGCGCTGTTCGTCGACCGCGCGACCATCAAGCACGGCCTCGCCATCGGCGTCATCTCGTCCTTCGGCTATCTCTTCCAGACCATCGGCCTGCTCACCATCGACGCCAGCGTCTCCGGCTTCATCACCGGCATGTTCGTGGTGCTCACACCGCTCTTCGGCGCCATGATCCTGCACGACCGCATCAGCAACTGGTCGTGGTTCGGCGTGCTGCTCGCAGTCATCGGGCTTGGCCTGATCTCGCTCAAGGGCTTCTCGCTGAGCACCGGCGCCATCTGGACCCTGGCCGGCGCGGCCATGTGGGCCCTGCAGATCCTCTCGACGGCGCAGTGGTCGACGCTGCGGAACTCGTACTCCATCGCCACCTACCAGATCCTCATGGTGGCGGTCTTCTTCACCGTCGGCGCCGGCGTGCAGGGCTACCAGATGCCGCCCAATGCCACCGTGTGGTGGGACATCCTGCTGCTAGCGGTGTTCGCGAGCGCCATCGCCTTCACCGTGCAGACGTGGGGGCAGGCGCACGTCGACGCCACCCGCGCGGCCGTCATCTTCACCATGGAGCCCATGTTCGCGGGCGTCTTCGGCGTGTGGATCGACGGCGACCCCATGACACCGCGCATCCTCTCGGGCGCCGGGCTCATCCTGGCGGCCATGTTCATCAGCGAGTTCGCGCCCAAACCCTCCCGCGTCGTCGAGGAGTTCGGCCAGCCCCACATCACGACCTAGCCGACGTCGCAGCCGGGCACGACAGCGCGCACACGTCGCGGCCGGTCACTGATGCATGGGGGCCCGACGCGCCCCCGCCTCACGGCTGGGCGCGGTGCTCGCGACGGCGCATGTACATGCGCTCGTCGGCCAGCTCGATGAGCCGTTGCAGTTCCTCATCGCTGGCTTCGCCGCCGGCGCTGCCGACGCTCACGCTGCCCGGCCACTTGGTGAGGTCGAGGCCGCTCCCGCGGATGGCGTCCAGGATGCGGCTGGCGATGACCTCGTCGCCCAGGTCAGGGCCCACTCCGACGACGAGGAACTCGTCCCCGCCCCAGCGCGCGATGGCGTGCTCCCCGCTGCACAGGCTGGTGCGCACCGCGTTCGCCACGGTGATGATGACCGCGTCACCGAAGTCGTGTCCGTGCTTGTCGTTGGCGGTCTTCAGCCAGTCGATGTCGACGAAGGCGACGTGCACCTGCTCGCCGGCGGCGCGCGCCCGCTCCAGCAGACCGGGGAGGGAGTGGCGCATGCCGTGGCGATTGTGGAGGCCGGTGAGGGCGTCGGTCTCGGCCATCGACGCGGCCCGGCGGGTGACCGCCCCGAGCGCGTCGATGCTGCGAAGTCGTTGGTACAGCAGGATGAATCCGATGACCTCGGCTGCGACTGCCGCCATCGCCCACTCCGCGGAACTGCTGTCGGCCAGCGACTCCAGAGTGGCGCTGCCGAGGATCGCCAGACTGCCGAACAGGCCGATGCCGCCCACGCCGATGAGCAGGCGCGGGCTGAGCACTATCGGTCCACTGCCCAGCATGATCATGAGCAGGTAGGTGAAGCCGATGGCCGTGGGATTGGACCAGTACTCGTACTCGAACTCGGCGATCACCATGAGCGCGCAGATGGCGGTGAGTGGTGTGGCCCAATGTGCGAGGAACCATGATCGCGAGATGGCCCAACCCGCGGCCCACACGATGACGGTGATGCTCGCGTGCACCAGGAAGGTGTGCAGCGAGACCAGGCCCACCATCTC
>DAHWFQ010000137.1:0-3025 GCA_027324895.1 Actinomycetota bacterium
CTGCGCTCGCTGCTCGTCGCTCAGGAGGTCGGTGTAGGACGTGTTCACGTTGTCCGTGAAGTTGGCACTGCCCGTGGCCAGGCCGCCCGCGAAGCGGATGCGTGACTCGACGTCGAAGCGCAACAGGGTGGCAAGCACCGCTGCGCCGCCGATGTTCTCCGCCATGGCCGCGCTCGTGTTGAGCTGCGAGGCGAGGAAGGGCCCACCGGTCGTGATGCCGTCGTAGTTGGCGGAGGCCTCTGGCAGCCCACCGATGAGACCGGCGAGCAACACCACGTTGCGCGCCAACAGCTTCGTCGAGGTCACCGCGTTGGCATTGGCCTTGATGGCACCGAGCAGGCTGAGGACCTTACCCAGGTCGGAGTAAGCCTCCATGAGGCCCGCCTGACCGGGGTCATAGGTGAGCTTGAGGTCCAGGCCGCCGAGCACCTTGAGGACGTACAACGCATCGAGCGCCTGCTGGAACGTGACCTGCGTCGACGGCGGCACCACGCACTCCGCGTAGGCCGCGCTCACCTGCGGCATCGACTCGGCGAGCTTGAGCGCGGGCAGCGTGCCCATGCTCTCGCCCCACACAATGACGCGGCGCTCGCCGTACACATAGCCGGAACGCAGCTTCTTCACCATGGCCTGCCCCGCCGCGTACGCCTCCTGCACTGCCCAGCCTTGGGTGTCGCCGTAGCCGAGGCCGGCCACGGCGAAGCCCTGCTTCATCATGGCGTTGGCGAGGTCGTTGCTCCCGCCCGCAGCAAGGTCCACCTTGCCGTTGCCGATCCAGGCGTCGCCGAGGCCCGGGATGGTCACCGAGTTGTAGGCGGGATCGTTGTCGTAGTTGATGCCTACCGCCTTCAAGGACTTCAGGATCGGCGTGTTCCGTCCGAAGCGGATGCCGTGGAAGAACAGCAGCACGGTGCCGTTGAAGTTCACGGGGACACGCAGGTCGAACTTGCCCAAGCCATGGCCGAGGTCGCCGCTGCACTGGTCGAGTGTCTCCCCCGGCCAGCACATGCCCTCCTTCTCACCGGCCACTGCGGGCGAGATGGAGCCGACGGCGGCAAGGGACAACGCGGCCAGGGCCGCGAGCAAGCGGGTACGGGATCCGACCCGACGGTTGATTCGCATCATTGACGTCCTCACGGGAGAAGGCTCGCCGGCGCTGCCGGGCGGCGGAAGGTGGACAGCGTGACGGGGCCGGAGCCCGAGTCGGTCTCATAGACGCCCGCGGATGCGCGCTGTTGCACGAGATTGGCGTCGTAGCGGCCGATGTAGTAGCCCGAGTAGCCCTGGTGTGTGTCGCCCTTGAAGGCCACGAAGGCGGCGGTCTTGAAGGACGCTGCCCTGGCCATGGCCTTGATCAGCCCCTTGCGGGTGAGGCGCTTGCCCGCGGCCTTGATGGCCTGCGCCACCAGGTACGCGTCGTTGACGCCTCCGATCGTGTACGAGGTCACGGGCACGCCGGCGGCGGAGAGAATCCTGGAGATCAGCGCGATGTAGCCGTCTGACGTGTCCTCCGCCACGGGCAGGAAGTTCGGCGAGTAGACGCCGGCAAGCAGGGCCTTGGGGACGTTCAGGTCGTCCAGCGTCTTCTTGTCGGCGCCCACCGCGGAGGCCAGCCAGGTGGGGCTGAAGCCGAGCGCCTTCGCGGTGCCGATCGCGCTGGCCGTGGCAGCGGTGACGCCGAACACGACGACCAGCTCGCACTTCTGGGCCGCGAATCCCGCGATCTGCGCCTTGACACCGGAGGAGGCCAGCAGGGCGGCGTTGTAGCCGGCCTTGGCAGCGAAGGACATGCCGCCGATCGCGAAGCCCTTGGCCGCGTCCCGACCGAAGTCGTCGTCCTGGTACAGCAGGCAGGCCTTCAGGGACTTCAGGGCGGCGGTGTCAGCGATGAACTTCGACATGATCTTCGCTTCCGCGATGTACGACGGGAACCCGGGCCAGGTGTCCGGGTACCTCGTCGAGTTGGCGAAGCCGCTGTAGCCGGAGAGGACCATGAGATCGGGGATGCCACGGCGGTTGAGGTCCTTCACGACAGTTGAGTGCGTAGCGGTGCCCAGGCCGCTCATGATCGCGAAGACCTTGTCCTGCAGGATCAGCGACGACACCACGCGCTTGGTCTGTGCGGGGTCGTACTTGTCATCCCGGACGATGAAGTTCACCTTGCGCCCGTAGATGCCACCCTTGGAGTTCACATAGTCGAAGTAGGCCTTGATGGCGGCCCCCACGTCCTTGTAGCCCGGCGAAGCGGGGCCGGTGAGTGGGAGGTGTGTGCCGAGGGTGATGCTCTTGGGGGTGACACCCGTCTCCGTGGGTGTGCGCACGGCGGCTTGCGCGGGCGCCGCCGGCCCGGCGAGCATCGCGATTGCCGCCAACGCGGTCAATGGACGATTGAATCTCAAGACTGGCCTCCATCTGCACCGATCACCGGGGCAGCAGCCCCGTCGCATTGCGAACGTAATCCGAACAATTGGAGCGGGATAGGTGTCAGCGCGCGACGGCGCGGCGAATGTTCGCAAGGCCCCCGGGCGCAAGCCCAACGGTCAATAGCAGCAGCCCACCGTAGACGAGGTTGGGCAGGTTGAGCCCCACGCGATCGGGCAGGCCCAGACGGGAGACCACCGCCGCCAGCGCCTCCGGGGTGAGGGCCAGCAGCACCGCGCCGATGACGGCGCCCACGAGGCGCTGGCGTCCGCCCACGATGGTCCCGACGAGCAGTGACAGTGACAATCCGATGCCGAAGGCTCCAGGAGCCGCCAAGCCGAGGATGAGGGTGAGCATGGACCCCGCCAGCGCAGCGCACACCGCGGACACGACGAAGGCGAGGACCTTGGTGCGCGCGGTGTCGATGCCCACCAGCGCGGCCGCCGGTTCATGGTCTCGCGTGGCCCGGATGCTGCGCCCGAGCGGTGACACCACGAACGACGCGACGAGGGCCAGCACCACGATCGCGGTCGCACCCGCCAGCCATGCCTGCCAGCGCTCCACGGGGAAGTCGCTGCCGAGACGATCCGGCGGATAGGGCCCG
>DAHWFQ010000155.1:0-5015 GCA_027324895.1 Actinomycetota bacterium
GGCGGTCGTGGCCCGACTGCCTTTCCAGAGTACGCGTGCGCTCGATGGGGGAGAAGGCGAATCGTCGACGAATTGCGTGGGAACCGACGTGGGGCCGGGAATGCGGAAGGCCCGGCCGGAGCCGAGCCTTCCGCGAGTGCCGATGCACCATCGCTAGCGCATGATGAGGGCGCGCTTCACTTCCTGGATGGCCTTCGTGACCTCGATGCCACGCGGGCAGGCATCGGTGCAGTTGAAGGTCGTGCGGCAGCGCCACACACCCTCCTTGTCGTTGAGGATCTCCAGGCGCTGCGCAGCAGCCGTGTCGCGCGAGTCGAAGATGAAGCGATGGGCGTTCACGATCGCGGACGGCCCGAAGTACTGGCCGTCGGTCCAGAACACCGGGCACGAGGTGGTGCAGGCGGCGCAGAGGATGCACTTCGTGGTGTCATCGAAGATGGCGCGGTCCTCGGCCGACTGGATCCATTCCTTGGTGGGCGCGGGCCGGCCGTCGGTGATGAGGAAGGGCATGACGTCGCGGAAGGACTTGAAGAAGGGCTCCATGTCGACGACCAGGTCCTTCTCCAGGGGCAGGCCCTTGAGCGCCTCGACGGTGATCGGCTTGCCGACCTCGAAGTCCTTCACCAGCGTCTTGCAGGCCAAGCGGTTGCGGCCGTTGATGCGCATGGCATCCGAGCCGCAGATGCCATGCGCGCACGAGCGTCGGAAGGTGAGTGTGCCATCGACGTCGGCCTTGACCTTGGCCAGGCCGTCGAGGATGCGATCGGTCGGGAAGCAGGGGACGACGTAGTCCTCCCAATGCGGCTCGCTGTCGATCTCGGGGTTGTAGCGGCGGATGCGGAACGTGACGTCGATCGCGACCGGCGCGGGGATCTCAGCAGGTGCGTGTTCTAGCGTGGACATCAGTACTTACGCTCCATCGGCTGGTAGCGGGTGATGGTGACGGGCTTCGAATCCAGCCGCAGCGAACCGTCCTCCTGCTTGTAGAGCATGCTGTGCGCGAGGAAGTTCACGTCGTCGCGGGTCGGGTAGTCCTCGCGGGCGTGCCCGCCGCGGGACTCCTTGCGATTCACCGCGCAGTAGGTGAGCGCCTCGGCGAGGTCGAGCAGGAAGCCCAGCTCGACCGCCTCCAGCAGGTCGGTGTTGTAGCGGGCGCCCTTGTCCTGGATGGCGACGTTCCGGTAGCGCTCCTTGAGCGCACGCACGTCGTTGAGCGCCTTGGTCAGCGTCTCCTCGTTGCGGTAGACCTGCGCGTTCATGTCCATCGTCTCCTGCATCTCCTTGCGCAGCTGCGAGACGCGCTCGCTGCCGTTGGAGTTGCGCAGGCGGGTCAGGAGGTCGGCAACCATGCCCTCCGGGTGCTCCGGCAGCGTCGGCCACTCGGCGTCCTTGGCGTAGGTGGAGGCGGCGATGCCGGCGCGGCGGCCGAAGACGTTGATGTCGAGCAGCGAGTTGGTGCCGAGGCGATTGGCGCCATGCACTGACACGCAGGCGCACTCACCGGCGGCGTAGAGGCCGGGGACGATGTCCGTGTTGCTGCGCAGGACCTCCGCATTGACGTTGGTCGGGATGCCGCCCATGGCGTAGTGCGCCGTGGGGAACACCGGCACCAGCTCCGTCACCGGGTCCACGCCGAGGTAGGTGCGGGCGAACTCGGTGATGTCCGGCAGCTTCTCCTCGATGAGTTCCTTGGGCAGGTGCGTGAGGTCGAGGTAGACGTAGTCCTTGTGGGGCCCGGCGCCGCGGCCCTCGCGCACCTCGAGCACCATCGAGCGTGACACCATGTCGCGCGGCGCCAGGTCCTTGATGGTCGGTGCGTATCGCTCCATGAAGCGCTCGCCGCTGGCGTTGCGCAGGATGCCGCCTTCGCCGCGGGCGCCCTCGGTGAGGAGCACGCCGAGGCCGGCCAGTCCGGTCGGGTGGAACTGGAAGAACTCCATGTCCTCGAGGGGGAGGCCCTTGCGGTACACCGCGGCCACCCCATCGCCGGTGAGCGTGTGGGCATTCGAGGTGGTCTTGAACACCTTGCCGTAGCCGCCCGTCGCGAACACCACGGACTTGGCGTGGAAGACGTGCAGTTTGCCGGTCGAGAGCTCGACGGCCACTGCGCCGGCGGCGCGAGGAGTGCCCGAGGTCTCGTCGAGGAGCACATCGAGGACGTAGAACTCGTTGAAGAACTCGATGCCCTGCTTGACGCAGTTCTGGTACAGCGTCTGCAGGATCATGTGTCCGGTGCGGTCGGCGGCGTAGCAGGCGCGGCGCACCGCGGCCTCACCGTGGTTGCGCGTGTGCCCGCCGAAGCGGCGCTGGTCGATGCGACCCTCGGGCGTGCGGTTGAAGGGCAGCCCCATCTTCTCGAGGTCGATGACCGAGTCGATGGCCTCCTTGCACATGATCTCGGCGGCATCCTGGTCGACGAGGTAGTCGCCACCCTTGACGGTGTCGAAGGTGTGCCATTCCCAGTTGTCCTCCTCGACGTTCGCGAGGGCGGCACACATGCCACCCTGCGCGGCGCCGGTGTGCGAGCGCGTGGGGTAGAGCTTGGTGAGGACGGCGGTGTGCGCACGCGTACCGGACTCGAGGGCCGCACGCATGCCGGCGCCGCCGGCACCGACGATGATGACGTCGAACTTGTGGAACTCAACCATGGTGTCAGCCAATCGTCGGGTCGAAGGTGAAGATGACGAGCGTGCCGGCGAAGAGCACGAAGCAGGCGGAGACGATCAGCACCGTGTGCAGCCAGAAACGGACCTGGCGTCCAGGCGCCGAAGGCGCATAGTCGGCGATGATGGTGCGCAGCCCGTTGGTGCCGTGGATGATGGCGAGCCACAACTGCAGCAGGTCCCAGATCTGCCAGAAGGGGCTGGCCCAGCGACCGGCGACGAAGCCGAAGTTGATGCGCTGCACACCGCCGTCGAGGATGTTCATGATCACGAGGTGCCCGATGACGAGGAACACGAGCACGACGCCGGAGACCCGCATGAACAGCCATGACAGCATCTCGAAGTTGGTGCGTTGCTTGCTGCGGCCGCGCGGAGCGGTGAAGGTTTCGAGGCTCATGATCAGGCTCCAAACATCTTCTCGACGGTGTGGCGCAGCATGAAGAAGGCGCCCGGGACCATGAGGACGAACCAGATCACCATGACGACCCAGAGCATGAGGCGCTGGTAGCGCGGCCCCTTGCTCCAGAAGTCGACGAGGATCACGCGGATGCCGTTGAGTGCGTGGTACAGCACGGCGGCCACCAACCCGACCTCGAGCAGGTTGACGATGGGCGTCTTGTAGGACGCGATGACGGCGTCGTACAGGTTCGCATCGACACGCACGAGTGCGGTGTCTAGGACGTGCACGAGAAGAAACAGATAGACCGCGACACCCGTGATGCGATGGGCCACCCAGGACCACATGCCTTCACGTCCGCGGTAGAGCGTCCCGCTGGCCACGCTCAACCTCCTTGGAGTGGACCTTCGAAGTCTAATTGCCGTGGGCCCGACCGTTCACCGGGTCCAGCGGTGCTTTCGTCGTGACAAGTGACACATGAGCCTTGTCAATGCTGGCCTTTTGGGCCCTAGGCCCCGCGGACACACCCCCACGGGTATGCGGCGCCGGTCCGCTCGCGCGATGGCGCCGTGCGCTGGTGCTAGTCGAGACCGATCGAGAAGGCGGCCTCGATGTCACCATTGCGGTAGGTGCGGAATGCGATGTGCGTCTCCGTGGACTGCACTCCCGGCACCTTGGCGATGCCGTCGGTGACGACCCGCGCGACCTCCTCGTGATTGCGCACCTCGACGATGGCGATGAGGTCGATGGAGCCCGTCACCGAGTAGACGGACTGCACGCCCGCCAGGTTGCTGATGGCGCTGCCCGCCTCGTTGATCTTGTCCACGTCGATTTGCAGGAAGCAGATTGCGGTCACCATGTCATACCCCTATCGGATGCCAGACGGTCTTGGTTTCGATGAATCGGCTCAGCCGTCGCAGGTTCGGGCGCACCGCCCAGTCCTCCTCGGCGTCGGGTCGCGCGAAGCGCTTGAGGTTGCCGGCGGCGGCCGCCTCCAGCGTGCGCGCCAGCTCGGCATCTGCGACGCCACTCAGGTCGATGCCGTCGACGTCGCGGTGCGAGGCCAGCCAGGGGGCGATCTCCATGCGGTCACCGGTGAGGAGGTTCACGACGCCCGCGGGCACGTCCGAGGTGGCCAGGCACTCGGCCCAGGTGACCGCCGGGAGCGGCCGCGTCCGCGAGCTGATGACGACACAGGTGTTGCCGGCGACGATGACGGGGATGACGACGGACACCAGCGCCAGCAGGGAGGAGTCCTCCGGGGCGACCACCGCGATGACGCCGCTCGGCTCCGGGATGGAGAAGTTGAAGTAGGGGCCGGAGACGGCATTGGCGTTGCCCAGCACCGCTGGCAGCTTGTCCGCCCAGCCCGCGTACCAGACGATGCGGTCGATGGCGGCGTCGACGGCGCGGTTGGCGCGCGCCTCCGTGAGCCCCTCGCTCACGATCAGGTCGGACACGAGTTGCGCACGGCGCGACTCCATGACCTCGGCGATGCGGTACACGATCTGGCCGCGCAGGTAGGCGTTGGCGTGCGACCACCCCGTGAACGCCTTGCGTGCGGCGACGACGGCGTCACGCGCGTCCTTGCGCGAGGCCAGCGCGGCATTCGCCACGAAGCGCCCCTTGGCGTCGAGCACTTCGTAGGAGCGCCCGCTCTCGCTGCGCGGGAAGGCGCCGTTGATGTACAGCTTGTAGGTCTTGCGCACGTCGATGCGGCTCATATGTGATCCGCCTCCAGGTAGCCGGCGAGGCCCTGTCTGCCGCCCTCGCGCCCGTAGCCCGATTCCTTGTAGCCGCCGAAGGGGCTCGCTGGATCGAACTTGTTGTAGGTGTTCGCCCAGACGATGCCCGCGCGAAGCTCGTTCGCCATCCTCAGGATGAGCGAGCCCTTCTCCGTCCAGATGCCAGCAGCGAGCCCGTACTGCGTGTTGTTCGCCTTCTCGATGGCCTCC
>DAHWFQ010000156.1:0-3081 GCA_027324895.1 Actinomycetota bacterium
TGTCATGTCTGCGCTGCTCGAAGGGACGGTGTCCGACCTGCGCACGGCGCGTCGAACGATCAGCTCCCTTCGCGGGGAGCTGATCGTGGTGCAGGCGGACTATGACCGATTGGTGGCCGAGGTCTCGCGGTTGGATGCGGACCTGGCACGCACCGAGGTCGAGCAAGAGGCCAAGCGACTTGAGCTCCGGGCGCGCAAGGCACTGCTTGCGGCCCGGATCCGGGCAGCCTACGAAGCCAGCCAGCGGTCGCCCTTCGAGGCGCTTGTCTCGGGAGCGTCCTTCACTGACCTGCTCGTCGAGGCGAGCAATCAGTTGGATGTCGCGGAGCAGGATCAGGCACTCGCGCAGCAGATTCGCCGTGATCGGGAGACGCTGCTGACGATCGCCGAGTCCCTCGCAGCGCGCCAGGCACAGTTCGAGAGGCTACGCCAGGAGGCAGCGGTCCAGAAGGCGGCCATCGACACGCGGCTGGCGGACCTGCTCATGGCTGAGCGGCGTCTCTCCACACTGCAGCGTCGTGCGGACGCCGCGCTCGAAAGGCAGCGCGCCGCGTATCGAGCATTGGCGGCGGACGAGTCGAAGCTGCGCGCATGGCTCGCGGGGAGCGAACGGGCGCAGCAGCGGCTTGAGGCCCGCATTCGGAGCCTCGTGGAGGTACAGGCATTGAAGAGCGGGATCCCGTCGGCATTCAGCGGCACGATGCGCTGGCCGATGCCGGGCGTGGTCAGCCAGGACTACGGCTGCACTGGATTCCCTTGGGAGCCGCCCCGCGGCGACTGCGCCCACTTCCACAACGGGATCGATATCGTCGCCCCATACGGCACTCCCGTCCGGGCGGCCGCTGCGGGTCGGGTGCTGTTCGTTGGCTACAACCCGTATGACGACCCGCGGGACCCTGCGTGGCTTGTCATCATCGCCCACTCGACGTCCATCCAGACCTGGTACGCCCACATGCAGGCGCGCCGACCGGTCCAGGTAGGCGACTTCGTCGAGGCCGGGCAGGTGATCGGGTACGAAGGGAACACGGGGCGCAGCACCGCTGCCCATCTCGACTGGCGCGTGATGCGCAGCGGCGACTTCGTCAGCCCGCGTCTGTTCCTCTAGCGCTCGTACGGGCGTCCGCTTCAGGGACCTATACTACGGCCCTGTCGTTTGTCCCTGCGGAGGCCTGGTGGACGATTCCGGATATGCCAATCGCCCGGCATTCGTGCTCGCACTCGACGGGGTCTCCAAGGTGTTCGGCACGACGGTGGCGCTCTGGAACGTGGACTTCTCGGTGCGTCGTGGAGAAGCGATCGGGGTCCTTGGGGGGAACGGATCCGGCAAGTCGACCCTGCTCCGTGTGCTGGCCGGCCTTGCCGCTCCCGACGCGGGGACGCGCCGGTGCACATCGGCCGACACCGGTTCCGAGGTGCGGGTAAGCCTGCTGGGCCACGCGTCGCATCTGTTCGACGAGTTGACGGTGGCTGAGAACATCGCGCTGGGTGCCCGCGGGCCATTCCGCGACCGCGGCAGGCGGTTGGTGCTACTGGACGCCCTGGGCTTGGACGTCGAGCGCAACCGGCGAGTGGCCGGGCTGTCGGCCGGCACGCGACGCCGGGCCGGCCTTGCACGGGCGCTCGCGACCGACCCAGACGTCCTGCTCGTCGACGAGCCGTTCACGATGCTCGATGAGGCGCATGCCGCCTCGGTTCGTGCGGTCCTGGCGGACGTCGCAGGCGGAGGCCTGGCACTCGTCGTCGCTGCGCACGGCGCGGATGGCTTGCGGCGGCTTTGCCCTCGCACCGTGCACCTTGCGGCGGGGCACGTGGTCGAGCAGCCGAGCGGCGCGCCGCGAGTCCCGGCGTGAGCCTGATGCACGACAGCCTTGTGCTCGCCCGGAAGGACCTGCTCATCGAGCTGCGGGCAAGGCATGCCGTTACTGCCGCGGCAACCCTCGGCGGCATCGCGCTTATCCTCGTCGGTCTCGCCGTCGGCCCGGACGTGGCCCGGCTGCGGCAGCTCGCCCCGGCGCTCGTGTGGATCGTGCTGCTCTACGGCACGCTCGCGGTCGCGGATCGGCTGGACTCCATCGACCGCGCCGACGATGCCTTCTCCGGTCTGTGGCTCGTGCTCGACGACCGTCGTGCCATCTACCTCGGACGCGTGCTCAGTATGTCGGGCCTGCTGATGGTCCTGCAGCTCACCCTATGGCTCGGCGCGCTCGTGCTGCTCGACCTGCGGACGTCGCCGATCGCCCTGCTCCTCGTCCCGCTGGCGGGTCTATCGGCCGTCGCGATGTCGTCGGTCACCGCGCTCGTGACGACGATGGTCGGTCACGCGTCGCATCGTGCCCTGCTGCAGCCGGTGCTGCTGATGCCCCTCCTCGTGCCGGTCTTCCTCGCGGGCGTACAGGCCAGCGCCGCCACCCTCGGCGCGCGCACGAGCGAGCTCCCCGTGTGGGCCGCAGCGACGGGCATCGAGGCGTCGTTGTTCCTCGGGATCGGCCTCGTGGCGTACGAGGCGGCGGCGAGGCCGGAATGACGCCGATCCTGCGCGCGTCCACGTCCCGGTGCAGCCTGGGAGTCATCACCCTTCTTGCGCTCGTGCTCGTGTCGGGACTCCTGATCGTTCCGCCAGATGCGGCGCAGGGCGACGTGCAGCGACTCATGTACGTCCACGTCCCGAGCGCGTGGGTCGCGTATGCGGCCTTCCTCGTGACCTTCATCGCGGGTGCGCTGTTCCTGTGGCGCGGCAATCTGCGCTTCGATCGTCTGGCTGCCGCCAGCGCAGAGCTCGGGCTCCTGTTCACGGGCCTGGCGATCGTGAGCGGCTCGATCTGGGGTCGCGCGACGTGGGGCAAGTGGTGGGACTGGGATCCCCGCCTCACCACGACGGCCATCCTGTTCGTCGTCTACGCCGCCTACCTGCTGCTCCGGCAGGCCATCCGCGAACGACGACGGCGGGCGCGCCTCGCCGCCGTCTTCGGCGCGCTGGGCTTCCTCAACGTGCCGATCGTTCACTTCTCCGTTCTCTGGTGGAGGAGCCTCCATCAGCCC
The DNA here is from genome assembly GCA_027324895.1 of Actinomycetota bacterium. Taxonomy (GTDB): domain Bacteria; phylum Actinomycetota; class Actinomycetes; order S36-B12; family UBA5976; genus JAKALQ01. The sequence goes on from DAHWFQ010000156.1 coordinate 3,040, forward strand.
CCGACCGTCTTGCGTCCGGGAGATCCTGCGATCGATCATCTC
>DAHWFQ010000175.1:0-6998 GCA_027324895.1 Actinomycetota bacterium
CGGCATCGCGGGCGGTGTGGAGCACACGGGTCGGCACCCCATCGGCTCCACCTTCGACGTGAACCCCCGCTTCATGGTCGAGCGACTGGTCGCCACTGACGCCCTGAACATGGGTGCCACCGCGGAGAACCTGCACGACCGGCTGCCCGGCATCACGCGCGAGCGCGCCGACGCCTTCGCCCTGCGCTCGCAGCAGCGCACGGCCGCCGCCTATGCGGAAGCCCGTTTCGCCCGCCAGTTGGTGCCGGTGGCGGCGCGGGACGCGGAGGGGGCCTGGGGTCTTGTCACGAGGGACGAACCCCCGCGGCCGGACACCTCGCTCGCCGCCCTGGCCGGGCTGAGGACAGCCTTCCGCCCCAACGGCCGAGTCACCGCAGGCAATGCCGCGGGCCTCAATGACGGCGCCACCGCCGCCCTCATCATGAGCCGCAGCCGGGCCGCCGACCTTGCTGCCACACCGCGTGCGGGCATGGTGGCGTACGCGTTCGTGGGCGTCGAACCGGAGATCATGGGGTACGGCCCGGTGCCGTCGACGGAGAAGGCGTTGGCCAAGGCCGGGCTCTCCATCGCGGACATGGACGTCATCGAGATCAACGAGGCGTTCGCCGTCCAGGTGCTCGCGTTCCTCGAGCACTTCGGGCTCGCGGATGACGCGGCACACGTCAATCCCTACGGCGGTGCCATTGCCGTGGGCCATCCGCTCGCCTCGAGCGGAGTGCGCCTGATGGCCAACATGGTCGAGTACTTCGCCGCACATCCGCAGGCACGCTATGGCCTCACCACCATGTGCGTGGGCCTCGGCATGGGCGCGAGCGTCATCTGGGAGAACCAGCGATGAGCACTGAAGTCGTCACCCGGTCCCTGCTGCGCTACTTCGACTTCCCCGATGGCTTCGGCCGGGGGGCGCTGCTGACGCTCGACAACGGCGCAGACCCCAAGCGCCCGAACACCTTCGGTCCGGGGGGCCTGCAGTCGCTGTCCGACGCCATCGACATCATCGAGCGCGAGGAGCTGCGGGCCGTCCTCATCACGAGCAAGCCCTACTCATTCAGTGCCGGGGCCGACCTCGGCGCCGGTGGCATCATGACGACTGGCCTCAGCCCGCGTCAGGTCGCGGAGACCGGACACGCGACCTTCCGCAGGATCGGCGAGCTGCCGTTCCCCAGTTTCGCGCTGCTCAACGGCATCGCTGTCGGCGGCGGTCTGGAGATCTCACTCCACTGCACCTACCGGGTGTCCAGCGCGGCAGGCGGTCCCTACGCCCTGCCGGAGGTGCACCTCGGGCTGGTCCCGGGCTGGGGCGGCTGCTACCTGCTTCCTCGGCTCGTGGGCCCGGCTGGCGCCGTCAAGGTGATCGTCGAGCATCCATTGTCGAACAACCGGATGTTGACGGTTCAGGAGGCTTTGGACTTGGGCGTCGTCGATGCGGTGCTCCCCGCGACGACCTTCGTCGCCGATGGCATCGCCTGGGCGTACTCCGTGCTCGAGGGCTCCACGACGGTTTCGCGCCCGCAGTTCGAGGCCGCCGCATGGGACGACGCCATCACGCGGGGCCGGGCCCTCGTCGCGGGCAAGACGCACAATGCCTTCCCAGCACCCGGCTTGGCGCTCGAACTCATCGCGGGCGCTCGGACGCGCACCCGCGATGAGGGCTTCGAGGCGGAGGACGACGCGCTCGTCTCCTGCTTGGGCTCGAAGGAGCTACGGGCCAGCCTCTACGCATTCAACCTGGTCACGAAGCGCAGCAAGCGGCCGTTGGGAATCCCGGAAGGCGTCGAGGCCACGCCCGTGGCACGTATCGGCATCGTCGGCGGTGGCCTGATGGCCAGCCAGATCGCCATGCTCTTCGTGTCGAGGACCAAGCTGCCGGTCGCCATGGTCGAGGTGAACGCGGAGCGTGCCGAACTCACGCGCGGACGGATCGCCGAACTGGCGTCGTCGGAGGTCCGCCGGGGCAAGTGGACCGAGGCCCAGGCGCGCCGCTACACGGGGCTCGTCTCGGTCTCCGATTCGCTGTCGAGCCTGGCCGCCTCGGACTTCGTCATCGAGGCGGTGTTCGAGGAGCCCGCCGTGAAGCGCCAGGTCTTCGAGCAGCTGGAAGCGGTGGTGTCGGACACCTGCCTGGTCGTCACCAACACCTCGGGCCTCTCCATCACGGCCATGAGCGCGGGCATGCGTCACCCCGAACGCGTCGTGGGGATGCACTTCTTCAACCCCGTCTCGCGCATGCCGCTCGTCGAGGTGATCCCCGCGGCAGCCACCGACGATCGTGCGCTCGCCTCGGCCTTCGCCTTCGCCGGCCAGCTCCGCAAGACCGCGGTGCGCAGCGCTGACGCGCGGGGCTTCATCGTGAACCGCTTGCTCCTGCGGCAGTTGTCGGTGCTCTTCGGGCTCATCGACGAAGGGGTGCGGCTCGATGCCGTGATGCACGCGAGCGATCGGCTCGGCCTGCCCATGAACGCCTTCGCGCTGCTCGACCTCGTCGGTGCCCAGGTGGCGTTGCACCTCAACGGCACCATGCACGATGCGTACCCGGAACGCTTCTGTGTCTCACGCTTCCTCACCGCGGTGGTGGGTCTGGGCGTCAAGGTGCTCGATGGCAGGGGTGAGGTGGTGCCCGAGGTTCGGGCCTTGGCGGCCGGTACCTCGGCGATGACCGAAGCGGAGGCCCGGGCTGCCGTGGAGGTGGCGCTCGCGGAGGAGATCCGGATCATGCTCGACGAGGGCGTGGTTGAGGACGCCGCGCAGATCGACCTGGCCATGATCATCGGTGCCGGCTGGCCATTCGCGCTCGGCGGCATCACCGCCTACCTCGACTACGCGGGCGTGAGCCGACGCGTCAACGGTCACGACTTCAACGCGGCCCGCTAGCGACCCAAGCCGGCAGGCCGGACCCGCCGGCGCGGCCTACTTGCCGACGAAGTTGCTGCTGGCGGCCTTGGCGGTGGCGGTGTCCGGTCCGGGCTGGGCGGCGAAGACCATCGAGCGGTAGTAGCGCAGCTCGCGGATGGAGTCGAGGATGTCCCCAAGGGCGCGGTGACCGCCCACCTTCTTGGGGGAGTTGAAGTACACGCGCGGGTACCAGCGTCGGGTGAGTTCCTTCACCGTGGAGACGTCCACCAGTCGGTAGTGCAGGTGGGCGTCGAGGGCCGGCATCTGGCGCGCCAGGTAGCCGCGGTCGACGTACACGGACGAGCCGGCCAGGGGCGCCTTGCGCGGCTCCGGCACGTGCTGCTTCACGTACTCGAGCACCATCTGCTCGGCGACCGCCACGTCGACGCCGTCGGCGATGAGCGGCAGCAGCCCCGACTCCGTGTGCATGTTCACGACGAAGGGGTCCATGGACGACAGCTGCTCCGGTGTGGCATGGATGACGACATCGATGCCCTCGTCGAGCGGCGTGAGGTCGGCCTCGGTGACGATGACAGCGATCTCGACCAGGACGTCGCGCGCGACGTCGAGGCCGGTCATCTCACAGTCGATCCACACCAGCCGCTCCTGCGGACGGTTCGCCGCCCACACGTTCTCGTCGAAGGTCTCGTTGTTGTCCGTCATGATTTCCCTTCCCCGGTCTGCGCCACGGGGGTCGCTTCGGCAAATAGGCTAAGGGGTAACGGCTCGGCGGCTCGCGCAGGCGCGTGCGGAGCGCGACAGGGAAGCCCGCCGTGGAGCCAAGCCCCACCGAGGAGGACAGCCGGATGCGTCGTGTCAGGGCCAAGTGGAGAGCCTTCCTCGAACGCCTCAGGTCGGACGGTCGCATCCGCCTCCTCCGGCAGGCCTGGCCCTCGATCCGTCGCACGTTCACCAACGCCGTCCGCGTCCTGCTCGGCATGCCCCGTCTCGCCGTGGCGCGGGCGCATGTCTCGAAGGAGGACTGGGAAGGCGTCATCCGCGCCCTGTCCCCTCACGTGCAGCACGAGTACCCACTGGCGCGCAGCGCGCGGGTCCTGGTGAGCGCCTACGGCAAGGTCGGTGACTTCGACGCGGCCTGCCGCCTGGCCGATCGGCTCGCGCGGATCTCGCGCCAGCCCAACGACATCAAGCGCGCGGAGAGCCTGCGCGGGCGCGTGCTCGAGGTGCATCCAGCGTGGATGCCCTCGGTCGGCATCCCCGCACCCGTGGTCATCGAACGGCCCACGGAGCGCCGCGTGCTCTACCTGGCCAAGGAGTCGGCGCCCTACCTGCACAACGGGTTCTGCACGCGCAGCCATGAGACCCTGCGCTCGGTGAAGGGCACGGGTACCACGATCGTCGCGGTGACCATGCCCGGCTTCCCGGCCGTCATCAAGGTCGAGGACGCTCCAGCCGAGGTCACTGTCGACGACATCACGTACAGCCACCTGCTCCCGAACGCCCATCTCTCCGGGATGGCCGTCAACGAGTACCTCGACCTCGCGGCCACGGCGCTCGCGAGGTTCGTGCTCGAGTTCCGCCCCACCGTCCTGCACATCGGCTCCGGCCATCGCGGCTTCGAGACCGCACTCGTCGGTCGCGCGGTCGCCGAGTGGTACGGGATCCCGTGGATGTACGAGGTGCGCTCCTTCTTCGAGACCACCTGGACGAGCGACAAGCGCTACATGGAGTCCGCGCCCTACTTCCACCAGCGCCACGCCACCGAGGGCCGCTGCATGCACGCGGCCGACTACGTGGTGACGTTGTCCGGCCCCATGCGTGACGAGATCGTCGAGCAGCACAAGGTCCCGGTGGACAAGGTGACGGGCATCCCCAACGCCGTCGACATCGACCGCTTCTCGCCTGAGGTCCGCGATGAGGAGCTCCGCGCCCAGCTCGGGCTCACCGGGGCCAAGGTCATCGGTTACGTGAGCAACCTCTCGCACCCGCGCGAGGGCCAGGAGGCCATGATCCGGGCCGTGCCGCTGCTCAAGCAGCAGGGCATCCCGGCCAAGGCCCTGCTCGTGGGCGACGGCGCGCGGCGCGCCGAGCTCGAGGCGCTCGCCAGGAAGCTCAACGTCGCCGACGACGTCGTGTTCACGGGCTCGATCCCCTTCGAGGAGGTTTCGCACTACTACGCGCAGATCGACCTCTTCGTGATCCCCCGCACCAACGAGCGGGCCGGGCGCCTGGTCTCACCCATGAAGCCCTTCGAGGCGATGGCGATGGACATCCCGCTGCTCGTCTCGGACCTTCCCGCCCTGGTGGAGATCGTCGACGATGAGGGCGCTCCGCGCGGACTCAGCTACCGCGCGGAGGACCCTGCGGACCTTGCGCGTGTGGCTGCGCAGTGCTTCCTCGATGTCGCGGGTACCGAGCAGCGCGTGCGCAACGCGGCGGAGTGGGTGCGCCGCGAGCGCACCTGGTCCGCCAACGGCCGCAACTTCGTGGCCGCCTATGAGCAAGCGGAACGGCGCTTCGCCGAGAAGGCGGTGCACGCATGATCTTCGACGACCGGCTCCCGCAGAAGCGCGGCCTGGAGCGCCGCTGGAGCATGCAACAGGCGATCACCGTGCACCCCAACCGCGAGGCCTCGGCCTGGGTGTACTCGCCGCACTTCGTGGGCAATCCGTACCAGCAACTGCTCATGATGCAGATGCCCGAGCACGACATCGCGACCATGGGGGCGCAACAGCATGGCGAGGCGGTGCGGTTGCTGCGCTCCGCAGCGCATGTCGACCAGCGGGTATGGCATCTCCACTGGCTCAATGTCGTCCTCGCAGGCGCGAGCACGCGGGAGGAGGCGCAGAAGCGCGTGGGCGCCTTCGAGCGCTCGCTGGACGCGATGCAGCAGCAGGGCGTCCGCTTGGTCTGGACCATGCACAACGTCCTGCCGCATGAATCGGTGCACGAGGACCTCGAGGTGCGCCTGCGCGAGATCATGTGTGAACGCGCCGAGATGGTGCACATCATGAACCCGCATTCCATCGCTGCCGCGGCCGGCCACTTCACGGTGCCCGCGGAGAAGGTGGTGCGCGTCGAGCACCCCGGCTACCAGGGCTACTACTCGGAGCGCTTCTCACGGGCCGGTGCTCGCGCCCAACTGGGCTTCGGCCCCAACGAGCAGGTGTCGCTCGTCCTCGGCGCCATCAAGCCCTACAAGGGCCTGCTCGAACTGGCCGAGGTCTTCGATCGCATCAGCCATGCGCACCCGCGCAAGGTGAACCTCTTCATCGCCGGTGGCGCCGGCAAGGACGAGGGGACGAGCCGCCTGCTGGAGATGGCCGCCGTCCATCCGGCCATCCACGTGCTGCCCGAACGCATCCTGACCGAGGACATCTGGATGTTGTTCGTGGCAGCGGACAACGCGATCATCCCCTACAAGGCCTCCTTGAACTCCGGCGCACTCGTGCTCGCCCTGAGCATGGGCACCCCCGTGATCGCCTCTGCCACCGCCGGCTCCACCCACCTGCTCGCCGAGGGCGCGGGTCGCGTGTACTCGACGTCCGAGGAGTTGGAACGGGAGCTGCTCGAGACGTCGTGGCAGGCGCCTGCACGCGAGCGCGCACAGGCGATGCGTCATCGCCTCCGACCGACGCACATCTCCGACACCTTCGCGCGCATGGCCCGCGCGTTCCTCGACCAGGGGGTGGTGGCCGCGCGCGCGGCTGCCGGCCCCGACGGCGGCCTCGATGACTGAGGCCCGCTCGATCCTGCTCATCACGAGCAACGGCTTCGGCATGGGCCATCTGGTGCGACAACTGGCGATTGCTGCTGCGCTGCCGGAGGACGTGCGCTGCACCATCATGACCCTCTCGCAGGCCGCGCCGGTGGCGGTGCGTGGGGGAGCGGCGCTCGAGTACTGCCCGAGTTACACGACCCCGTGGTTGACCAAGCGGGCGTGGCACCGCGGCTACCTGCGTGACCGCATCGTCGCACTCGCGGAGGAGGTCGACGCCGACGTCATCGCCTTCGACGGCGTCGTCCCCTACGCCGGGCTGTTGGCCGCGCTGCGCAGGCTGCCGGTCGCCGCGGTATGGGTGCGCCGGGGGGTGTGGCGGGCCGACGCCTCGACTGCGCCCCTTGCCTTCGCCGATCTCTTCGAC
>DAHWFQ010000191.1:0-3674 GCA_027324895.1 Actinomycetota bacterium
GTGCGCGCGGCGTACGACTCCACCCAGGGATCAAGACGAGAACCGACAATTTGCGACATCACGCGCACCTCCTTCTCCCGCGCAAGCATTCCGTATGAGGCGGCTCCACTCCCAATCGGGTGACCCGCGGAGCGGGCAACCCACCGTGTCGACGATCGGATCGAGCAGTCGGCAGCGGCGCAGGCGCTCTCGTCAGGCGGGGGTGAAGAAGGCGACGATGCCCTCGGAGATGGCCTCGGCCAAGCGGTCGATGAACAGCGGGTCGCGCCAGTGCGCGGCATCCTCCGAGTTCGACAGGTAACCGGCCTCCAGCCACACAGCCGGCATGCGGGTGAGACGCAGCAACTCCCAGGTCTTGTACTGCACGCGGCAGTCGGCCAGCGCCGTGGCCTGCAGGATGGCACCGTGGATGCGACGGGCGGCGCGCTCGCCGCTGTGCGACCAACCGGAGTCGGGTGCCACGCCGTAGTGGAAGGAGGCGACGCCGCGCGCCCGGCCGTTGACGCAGGCGTCCGCGTGGAGGGACACGAAGAGGTCGGCACCGGTGTCGTTGGCGAAGGTGGCGCGCTCCAGGTCCGTGGTCGAGGCCCCGGCGACGGGACGGGTGAGGAGGACGCTGGTGCCGAGCGCGGCCAGGCGTCCCTCGATGCGAGTCGCCAGGTCGCCCATGAGGGTGGCCTCGCAGAGGTCGCCGACGACATTGCCCGGATCATCAGCCCCGTGCGCGGGGTCGAGGACGATGACCTTGTCACTGATCCCGGTGCGCATGGCGTCGAGCTGCAGGTGCTGGCGCAGCCGATCCGGCGAGCCTCCGACGATGGGGCGGCCCAGCCGGTCCAGGGCGCGGAAGGTCTGCACTCCGGCGGTGCCGTCGGCGACGACGCCGACGCCACGTTGGAATTCGCGCAGCGCTGCGTCCGTCTGCTTGCCGAAGATCCCGTCCACGCGGCCGGCGTCGAAGCCGAGCGAGGTCAATCGCCGTTGCAGCGCAACGACATCGTCGCCGCGCATGAGATGCCCGGGAGTGAACGACAGGGCCCGGTCACCCAGTTGCCAACGGGCCTCGTCGAGTTGGCGCATCGTATGCGGACCGACCAGCCCGTCGATGGTGAGACCGCGTTCCTGCTGGAACGAGCGAACCGCGCGATCGACCTGCTGGTCGAATGCGTCGGACGCGCCGGCCTGGTCGAGCAGGCCCAGACGCGCAAGCCGTGCTCGGAGTTCGACGATCTCAGGACCGTGATCCCCGAGGCGCATGGCCATCGGCATTGACTAGAGGTAGGCGGCGAGATCCGCGAGCAGCGCAGCCTTGGGCTTGGCGCCGATGATCTGCTTCACGAGCTCGCCCTTCACGTACACGTTCATGGTGGGGATGGACGTCACACGGGCCTTCGCGGGCTCGATCGGGTTCTCGTCGACGTTCAGCTTGGTGATCTTGATCTTGCCGGCGTTGGCGGCAGCGATCTCCTCCAGGATGGGCCCGACGAGCTTGCACGGCCCGCACCACTCGGCCCAGAAGTCGACGATGACGGGTGTGTTCGCCTTCAGCACTTCGGCCTCGAATGTGGCGTCAGTGATGGTAACCGTGGCAGCCATGGTGCTCCTTCGTTTCGTTGCTAAGACTATCGGCGGGCTCAGACGAGGGATGCCAGGAAGCGCTCAGCGTCCAGGGCTGCTGCGCATCCGCTCCCCGCGGCCGTGATGGCCTGCCGGTACGTGTGGTCGACGAGGTCACCACAGGCGAAGACGCCGTCGGCGGAGGTCCGCGTGCTGCGCCCGTCCGTGACCACGTAGCCCTCGCCATCGAGCGTGACCTTGCCGTTGACGATGGCGCTGCGCGGATCGTGGCCGATGGCGACGAAGCAGCCGGTGACGTCGAGCGTGCGGCGCTCGCCGTTCAGCGTGTCCTCGAGGAGCAGGCCCGAGACCTGGTCCGTGCCGAGCACCTCGACCACCTTGCTGTTCCAGACGAACTCGATCTTGGGGTCCTTCTCGGCACGCTCGATCATGATGCGCGAGGCCCGGAGCTCGCCGCGTCTGTGGACGAGGTACACCTTCTCGGCGAAGCGGCTGAGGAAGGTGGCCTCCTCGACGGCCGAGTCGCCACCACCGACGACCGCGATGGTCTGGCCCCGGAAGAAGAAGCCGTCACAGGTGGCGCACCAGGAGACGCCGTGACCGGAGAGCTTCTTCTCGCCGGGCACGCCGAGCTCGCGGTAGCCCGACCCCATGGCCAGGATCACGGACTTGGCGCGGTAGGTGTTCCCATTGCCGTCGACGACGGTCTTCACATCCCCATCGAGGTCCACCGAGGTGACGTCATCGGTGATGAGCTCGGCACCGAAGCGCTTGGCCTGCGCACGCATGTTCTCCATGAGTTGCGGGCCCATGATGCCGTCCTCGAAGCCGGGGAAGTTCTCCACCTCGGTCGTGTTCATGAGGGCCCCGCCAGCGGTGACGGCGCCCTCGAACACGATCGGGTTCAACTGCGCCCGTCCCGCGTACACGGCGGCCGTGTACCCGGCTGGGCCGGACCCGATGATGATGACCTCGCGAACGTCTGACACCTTGCACTCCTTGGCGATTTCCTGCTGCTACAACCCTAGGCGAGGGTGCCGAATTCCCGCCGACGCGCGGTTGCCACCACGTGCGGCGCTGCTGGCGAGGGCCCGCGCTATGCGCTGCGGCCCAGTCGCTGACCCAGCGTATCCACGGCCCAGCGCACCTCGTCGATGTGCATGCGGTGGGCGAGCATGACGTAGAGGGCGCCGATGACGGACGCCACGATCACTGTCAGCACCAGCAGCAGGAGGCGGCCCGCGTGTGCGAACCACGGTGCCGAAGCCAGTTTGAGCACCTCGCCCACGCCCACGGCCACGGCGGTGGCCACGGTTGCGCGCACCAGCGTGCGCACCGAGATGAAGGTCTGGAGATCCGTCAACTCGCGGCGCAGGCGCGGCCAGGCGACGAACAATGCCACCCAATAGGAGATCACGTAGGCCACCCCGAGCGCGGCCACCTTCTGCCGCACGGGCACGACCATGAAGAGCGGGATCGAGATCCCCAGGTTCACGATGTTCACGAGCACCGTGATCCAGAACGGCGAGCGCGTGTCCTCGACGGAGTACCAGCCCCGGAAGAGGAGGTACACGAGGGTGAAGGGCAGGATGCCGAAGGCGAAGACCTGCACGACTCGCCCGGTCTCGATGGCAGAGTCCGTGGTGGCCGCGCCGAAGCCGAACATGAGCCGGGTCATCTCCGGCGCGAGCACCATGAAGATGCCGGCGACGGGGATGATGATGGCACCCACCGTGCGCACGGCGTGGGCCACCGAACGACCCACACCGAGCATGTCCCCCGCATGCGCGATCCGGCTCAGCGACGGCAGCAGCGCGGTCACGAGTGACACCGTGATGATGGAGTGCGGCAGGATGAAGATGAGGTACGCCTTCTGGTACGTGGTGAGGCCGGCAGCGGTGGTGCCCGCGGCCAGCGCCTGCACGTTGGCGCTCGTTGCCAGTCGCGTCACCACGACGAAGGCCAGCTGGTTCACCACCACCAGCGCCAAGGTCCAGACGGCGAGTGAGCCGGCCTTGCCCAAGCCGCTGTCGCGAATGTCAAAGCGCAGACGCCAGCGATAGCCGGTGCGATACAGCATGGGGATGAGCGCGACC
>DAHWFQ010000221.1:0-18814 GCA_027324895.1 Actinomycetota bacterium
GGCCGCGGCGTCCGCGAGCGGCCGGCCAGCGGGCAGGAGGCCCGGCAGCAGGCCGGCCTCGAGCGCGCCACGGTCGCCGGCACGACGCGGGACCCAGGCCAGCCGGGCGCCGGTGCGCTCGGCGAGTGCCTGCGCGGCCGACAGGGCACCGGGCACGGTGGCCATGCGCTCACCGATGAGGATGATGCCGTTGTCGGACAAGCGGGCCACGAGCTCGTCACCGAGCGCGTTGAGGACGCGAGCCTCGTCGCCAGCAGCGGTGGCGACGAGCTGGGCGTTGAGCTTGACCAGGCCGAGTGAGGCGTACGGCGCGATGGCGGCGACCTTGGTGCGCTTCCTGCCCACAGCCTTGCGCAGGCGCAGGTGCACGATCGGGCTCTCGTCCTCGGGCTCGAAGCCGACGAGCAGCACGAACGCGGCCTTGTCGAGATCCGTGTAGGCGACGGTGACGCCGGTTCCCGCGATATGCGCGGCGAGGAACGAGGCCTCCTCCGCGGAGTGCGGACGCGACCGGAAGTCGAGGTCATCGGTTCCGAGGACGCCGCGCGCGAACTTCGAGTAGGCCCAGGCGTCCTCCACGGTGTGCCGTCCACCCGTGATGACGGCCTTGCGACCGGCTGCCTTCAGGCCCTCGGCAGCGGCCGCGATGGCGGCCGGCCACGATGCCGGGCGCAGCACGCCCTCGGCGTCGCGCACGAGCGGTGTGGTGAGGCTGGACGCCTCTCCGTAGGCGAACGCGAAGCGGCCCTTGTCGCAGTTCCACTCCTTGTTCACCAAGGGGTCATTCCAGGCGAGCCGTCGTTGGACCTCTCCGCGGCGGATGTCGGTGCGCAGGGCGCAGCCGGCAGCGCAGTGCTCGCAGGTCGTCGGCACGGAGACGAGGTCGAAGGGACGGGCCTTGAAGCGGTACTTCTCGCTCGTCAGGGCGCCCACCGGGCAGATCTGGATGACGTTGCCAGAGAAGTAGGAGTCGAAGGGCTGCTCCTCGGAGATGCCCACCTGCTGGTTCGAGCCCCGCTCGAGCAGGTCGATGAAGGGGTCTCCGGCGACCTCGTCGGCGAAGCGCGTGCACCGCGTGCACATGACGCAGCGCTCACGGTCGAGCAGGATCTGGGCGGAGATGTTGATCGGCTTCTCGAAGGTGTTCTTCGGGATGTCGAAGCGCGAGTCCGCACGTCCTACCTGCATCGACTGGTTCTGCAGCGGGCATTCGCCGCCCTTGTCGCAGACCGGGCAGTCCAGCGGGTGGTTGGCGAGGATGAACTCCATGACGCCGGCCTGGGCAGCACGCGTCACCGCGGAGGTGGCGCCCGTGCGCACCTTCATGCCGTCCCCGCACGGGATGGCACAGGAAGGCTGGGGCTTGGGCATGCCCTCGACCTCGACCAGGCAGGCACGGCACACGGCCACCGGCTCGAGGTCGGGGTGGTCGCAGAAGCGCGGGATCTGGATGCCCAGCATCTCCGCGGCACGGATGATGAGCGTGCCCTTGGGGACCTGCAGGTCGATGCCGTCGATGGTGACGGTGATGACCTCTACGGGCAGCGTTTCCGCGGCGGGCGGGTTGGACATGATGGTCATGCGCTTGCTCCTACGAAGGCCGCGGTCGGGGCGAACGAGCTGTCAGCCGCCGTGTGCATGCCCGCTTCGAATTCATGCCGGAAGTACTTGAGGGCCGCCGGGATCGGCGTGGCAGCCGCGTCACCGAGCGGACAGAAGGTGCGTCCGAACATCTGCTTGCAGAGGTCCTCGAGCAGGCTGATGTCGTCAGGACGCCCATGGCCGTTCTCCAGGCGGTGCATGACCTCGGAGACCCAGAAGGTGCCCTCACGGCAGGGCGTGCACTTGCCGCAGGACTCGTGCTTGTAGAAGTGCAGCCAACGTGAGACGGCCTTGACGACGCTCGTCGTCTGGTCGAACACCATCGGCGTGGCGGTGCCGAGCATGGTGCCCGCCGCGGCCATGTCCTCATAGGTGAAGGGGACATCGAGGTGATCGGCTGTGAGCATCGGCACGGAGGAGCCGCCCGGCAGCCAGAACTTCACGGTGCTGCCATCGCGCATCCCGCCGGCGTGCTCGATGAGCTCGCGCATGGTGATGCCCAGCGGGGCCTCGAAGATGCCGGGGCGCTTGACGTGACCGGAGACCGCGAACAGCTTGAAGCCGGGTGACTTCTCGGAGCCCCATTGCCGGAACCACTCGACGCCGTTGCGCATGATGTAGGGGACGTTCGCGATCGTCTCCACGTTGTTGATGACGGTCGGTGATGCGTACAGACCGGCGACAGCAGGGAATGGGGGCTTCAGGCGCGGCTGACCGCGGTGGCCCTCGAGCGACTCCAGCAGAGCCGTCTCCTCGCCGCAGATGTAGGCGCCGCCTCCGGGCTGGATGACGACGTCGATGTCGATGCCCTTGCCGTACACGTCCTTGCCGAGGTGACCGGCGGCGTACGCCTCGTTCACGGCGGCACGCATGCGACGGTGCGCGTGTGGCACCTCGCCACGGATGTAGATGAAGGCGTGCTTGGCGCGAATGGCATGGCAGGTGATGGCGATGCCCTCGATGAGCGCATGCGGGTTGGCCATGATGAGCGCGATGTCCTTGCAGGCACCGGGCTCCGACTCGTCAGCGTTCACCACCAGGTAGTGCGGCTTGCCGTCCTGCGGTACGAATCCCCACTTCATGCCGGTCGGGAACCCGGCGCCACCGCGTCCGCGGAGGCCGGTGTCCTTGACCAGTTGGATGATGGCATCGGGATCCGTGTCGAGCGCCTTCTTCAGGCCCTCGTAGCCATGGTGGCGCGAGTAGCCGGCCAGCGTGTAGCTGTCCGGCTCGTCCCAGTGCGCGGTCAGGATCGGTGTCAGCGTCATGTCACACCTGGCTTTCCGGGAGCAGGGTCCCCGCGGCCTTCGCCGCGTTCAACCCCACCAGCATCTTGTCGTCAGTGGTGTGGGCGTGCTCGAGGCCGTCCTCGAAGCCCGCGATCGTGCGCTCGCTGTCCTTGAGGGTGCGGATCGCCGGACCCCGGGTCGCCATCACCTCTTCACCGCGCTGCAGCCGGCCGACGAACTCACGGACCATGGCCACGGTGGCGTCGTCGATGAACTCCCAGTCGATGGTGACGACGGGAGCGTGCGTGCAGGCCGCCTGGCACTCGATGCGCTCGAGGGTGAACATGCCGTCCTCGGTCGTCTCGTCATGGCCGGCACCGAGGTCCTGCGTGAGCGCCTCCCAGATGGCGTCACCACCGAGCAGCCCGCACATGGTGTTCGTGCAGACGCCGATGTGGTGCTTGCCCGTGTTGTGTCGCGAGTACATCGTGTAGAACGACGAGACCGCTGCCACCTCAGCCGTGGTGAGGTCGAGCAACTCCGCGCACATGGCGATGCCCTCGGGGGTCACATAGCCCTCGATGCTCTGCAACAGGTGCAGCATCGGGAGCAATGCGGATCGCGGAACCGGGTACCGGCTCATCAACGCTTCCGCGTCGCGACGGACATTTGCATCGAGCGACATCAGCGGTCCACCCCACCCATCACGGGATCGATACTTGCGACGGAGGCGATGACGTCGGCGACCATGCCGCCTTCGCACAGCGCGGGAATCGCCTGCAGGTTGTTGAACGAGGGCTCACGGAAGTGCACGCGGTACGGGCGCGTGCCACCGTCGGAGACGACGTGCGCGCCGATCTCGCCCTTCGGCGACTCCAGCGGCACGTAGGCCTGCCCGGTCGGGACCGTGAAGCCCTCGGTCACGAGCTTGAAGTGATGGATCAGCGACTCCATCGACGTGCCCATGATCTTCCTGATGTGCTCGAAGCTGTTGCCCTGCCCATCGGCGCCCACTTGGAGCTGCGCGGGCCAGGCGATGCGCTTGTCCGCCACCATCACCGCGCCGGGACGCAGGCGGTCGAGGCACTGCTCGACGATCTTCACCGACTCATCCATCTCGCGGATGCGGATGAGGAAGCGGCCGTAGTTGTCGCAGGTGTTCTCGGTGATGACATCGAACTCGTAGGTCTCGTAGTCGAGGTAGGGCTGCATCCGACGAAGGTCCCAGGGCAGGCCGGTGGCGCGAAGCAGCGGGCCGGTGACGCCCAGCGCCACGCAGGCGGTCAGGTCGAGGTAGCCGGTGCCGACGTTGCGCGCGGTCCAGATCGGGTTGTCGATCAGCATGTTCGCGTTGTCGTGCAGGTTCTTCTTCAACTGCGTGAGGTTGTCCGCGATCGTCTTCTCGAAGCCCTCGGGGATGTCGTTGGCCACACCGCCCGGGCGGATGTACGCGTTGTTCATGCGCAGGCCGGTGATGCCCTCGAAGATATCGAGGATCAGCTCACGGTCACGGAAACCGTTCGTCATGGCGGTGAGCGCACCGAGTTCCATGCCTCCTGTGCCCAGCGCCACCAGGTGCGACTGGATGCGACAGAGCTCCATCATCATCACGCGGATGACCTTGGCCCGCTCCGGGACGTCATCGGAGATGCCGAGCAACTTCTCGACCGACATGCAGTACGCGGTCTCATTGAAGAACTGCGTCAGGTAGTCCATGCGGGTCACGAGCGTCACGCCCTGCGTCCACGACCGGTACTCCATCGTCTTCTCGATGCCGGTGTGCAGGTAGCCGATGGCTCCCCGCGCTTCCATGACCGTCTCACCCTCGAGCTCGAGGATCATGCGCAGCACGCCATGTGTCGACGGGTGCTGCGGGCCCATGTTGACGACGACCCGCTCCTTGGCACCTTCTGCGGCACCGCGTACCGAGTCCCAGTCACCGCCGGTGACGGTGTGGACGCGACCCTCGGTGGTCTCGTAGCCCGTGCTCATGAGTACGACCTCCGCGTGTGTGGAGCGGCGTTGGTGGCGCCCTTGAATTCGACGTCGATGCCGTTCAGCGGGTAGTCCTTGCGCTGCGGGTGACCCGCCCAGTCGTCGGGCATCATGATGCGCGTGAGCGCCGGGTGCCCGTCGAAGATGATGCCGAAGAAGTCCCACGTCTCACGCTCGTGCCAGTCCGCACTCGGCCACAGGGACACCAGCGAAGGCACATGGCGATCAGAATCGGGGCAGGTGACCTCGAGCCGGACGCGACGGTTGTGCGTGAGCGAGAGCAGGTTGGCGATGACGTGCAGCTCCCGATCGGTGTCGCCCGGGTAGTGCACACCGGATACGCCGAGGCACATCTCGAAGCGCAGGTACTCGTCATCGCGCAGGATGCGCGCCACCTCGAGCAGGTGCTCGCGGCGCACGAACAGCGTCATCTCCTCGCGATCGATGACGACGTGCTCCACGCCGTCGATGCCGGCCGTCTGAAGGCGCTCGAACAGCACATCGGCGGCTTGGTCGAACCAGCCGCCGAAGGGACGCGAGGTTGCGCCGGGCATGGCGACCTGCCGGGTGAGGCCCGCGAAGCCCGACGTGTCACCGCTTCCCTGCACATGGAACGAGCCGGTGCGCACGTCGATGACGTGCAACTCCTGGCGCTGCTCCGGGACGACTGGTTCGGTCATCGCACGAGCCCCTTCATGTCGGCGATCGGCGTCGCGTGCAGCGCGAAGCCCTCGAGCTCCACGACCTGGCGCTCACGCTGCGCGCCCTGCTTGCGCTGCTGTGCCATCTCGCGCACCTTGATGATGCCGTCGATGAGCTGCTCGGGCCGCGGAGGGCAACCGGGCACGTAGACATCGACCGGCACGATGTGGTCGACGCCCTGGACGATGGCGTAGTTGTTGAACATGCCGCCGGAGGAAGCGCAGGCGCCCATCGAGAGCACCCACTTCTGGTCGGGCATCTGGTCGTACACCTGGCGCAGGATCGGCGCCATCTTGTTGGACAGGCGGCCGGCGACGATCATGAGATCGGCCTGGCGAGGCGAGGCGCGGAAGACCTCCATGCCGAAGCGGCCCAGGTCGTAGCGCGGTCCAGCAGCGGCCATCATCTCGATGGCGCAGCAGGCGAGGCCGAAGGTGACGGGCCACATGGACGTCTTCTGCGCATACCCCGCGAACTTCTCGAGCGAGGTGAGCAGGACGCCCTCGGGAAGGGACTCTTCAATACCCATTTGCGATTCCTAGTCCCACTCGAGTCCGCCGCGGCGCCAGATGTAGGCGTACACGACGAGCACAGACGCGATGAAGAGCAGCATCTCGACCAGTCCGAACAGGGCCATCTGGTCGAATGCGACGGCCCACGGATAGAGGAAGACGATCTCGATGTCGAACACGATGTAGAGCATCGCGGTCAGGTAGTACTTGATGGGGAAGCGGCCACCGCCCACCGGCTGTGGGGTCGGCTCGATACCGCACTCGTACGCGTCCAGCAGGGCCCGGTTGTACCGACGGGGTCCGAGGAATCCGGACACGCCCACGGTGGCAGCCGCGAAACCTCCTGCGAGTAGACCCATCACAAGAATCGGAACGGCGAGGTTGTTCACGCTCTTGCCTCTCCTGACTGCCGTGTCGGCGCATGTCAATAGATCGCTTGGAGTCTAGTGCGAATCGGACATTCGACAGCACGCGGAGTACTGACGAAAGACACTTGCCGGCGGGCCATGGAAGCGACTCGGAAGCGCGGTTCGCGCTAGCCCGCCTTGTGTGCGCGATGGATGGCCACGATGCCTCCGGTGGCATTGCGCCACTGCGGTCGCTCCCATCCTGCGTCGGCGATGAGGTCCGCGAGTGCGCGCTGGTCGGGCCAGGCCGTAATCGACTCGGCGAGGTACACATAGGCGGCGGGGTTGGACGAGGTCCTCCTGGCGATGGCGGGGAGCGCCTTCATGAGGTACTCCGAGTAGACCTTGCGCAGGAACCGGCTCGTGGGGCTGGAGAACTCGCAGATGACCATCCGCCCGCCCGGCTTCGTGACGCGCAGCATCTCGCGCAGGGCGCGGCCGGTGTCCTGGACGTTGCGCAGCCCGAAGGAGATGGTGACCGCGTCGAAGACGCCGTCTTTGAAGGGCAGGTTCAACGCGTCACCGGCCACGAAGGAGAGCTCGGGCTGACGACGCTTGCCCACCTCGAGCATGCCGATGCTGAAGTCGCAGGGAATCACCTCGGCGCCGGCGGCCGCGAACGGCGCGCTGCTGGTGCCGGTTCCGGCGGCCAAGTCGAGGATGCGCTCCCCCGAACCCGGGGCCACCGCGCGTAGCGTCATGCCGCGCCAGATGCGCGTCTGTCCCACCGCCAGCAGGTCGTTCACCAGGTCGTAACGCTTCGCCACGCGGTCGAACATCGCCGCCACTTCCGAGGGCGCCTTGTCGAGCCTCGCGCGAACCCCGTCACGGTGCGTGCCGACGACCGTCGGATCCGCTTCCCGGGCCTCCGGCGTCGCCTCGGGCGGTACCACGGGAGGTGCGGCGAGCGGCTCCTCCGGCGCAGGCTCCTCCGAGGTGGCCGCGTCCTGCTCCGAGGTCACCAGGTCCACCTCCGAGGCGGCCGCCTCGAGGGCCTCGGGGACCACCTCGAAGACCGCGTCGCCGTCATCGAACCGATTCGCCTCAAGCGCCACGGCGGGCTGCTCGTCCGCCTCCGCGCTGCCGCTCCTGGACGCCATGTAGTACTGGATGCGCGCCACGGCATCGACCTGATGCTCTTCGACGTGCTGCTCGTCCCGCGGCTTCTTCACGCGCACATCCTGCCACCAGCCGGTCGAGCGGTCGCGCGGCGCGGCCCGGGGCTCGGCGAGGGTAGCCTCTCGCATCATGTCGACCATCGCCGTCGCCGAGGACCCTGTCCCATCGCTCGCACCACAGCTGCAGGTGCGCACCATCGAACTCACCGACCTGGGCGAGCCGCTGCTCGATCTGCTGCCCTCCCCTGCCTCCTTCGCCTGGGTGCGCGGCGACAACGGCCTCGTGGGTTGGGGGGAGAGTGCGCGGGTCATCGTGAACGGACGGGAGCGGTTCTCCCGCGCACAGCGTTGGTGGTCCGATGTGGTGCGCGCAGCCGACATCGAGGACCCGCTGCGGCTGCCGGGGACGGGAGCCGTGGCCTTCGCCTCCTTCGCCTTCGAACCGGGCCGCTCCATGCTCATCGTCCCGCGGGTCGTCGTCGGACGCTCCGCCGGCCGCACCTGGCTCACGACCATCGCGGAGGTCAGCGAGCGCCTACCGTCCATGGTCGAGGCCCTGTCCATCGCCCGTGAACCGCTGTCGGCGCCGCAAGGCGTGGTGTGGGGCGAGGGCACACGGGACAACAAGTCCTGGCAGCGAGCCGTCGCGGAGGCCGTGCAGCGCATCAACCGCGGTGAGCTCGACAAGGTGGTGCTGGCACGGGACATCGTGGCGACGTCCGGCAACCACATCGACCCTCGCTTCCTCATGCGCCGGCTGTCCGAGCGGTACCCGGAGTGCTGGACCTTCCTGGTGGAGGGCCTCACCGGTGCCACGCCGGAGTTGCTCGTGAGGCGGCGCGGAGACGTCGTCACCTCCCGTGTGCTGGCCGGCACCATCCGACGCGGTTCCTCGGTGGCGCACGACGTCGACCTCGGGGAGGAGTTGCTCGCCTCGGACAAGGACCAGCAGGAGCATGAGTACGCGGTGACGTCCGTCGCCCAGGCCCTGAGCGCCCACTGCACGGACCTCGACGTACCGGATGCACCGCGGCTGCTGCGGCTGGCCAATGTGCAACACCTGGCCACAGATGTCACCGGTCGGCTGGCCGACGATGTGCCGGTGCTCGCCCTGGCCGCCTCCCTGCACCCGACGGCAGCAGTGTGCGGGACCCCGACGGAACGCGCAGCGGTGGTGATACGCGCGCTGGAGGGCATGGACCGTTCCCGCTACGCCGGGCCGGTGGGCTGGATCGACGGCCGCGGCGACGGCGAGCTCGGCATCGCACTGCGCTGCGGCAAGGTCGACCTGGCCGATCGTCGACGCATCCGCATGTTCGCCGGCTGCGGCATCGTCGCGGGCTCCGATCCGGCCAGTGAGCTGGCGGAGTCGAATGCGAAGTTGGAGCCCATGCGTTACGCCATGGGCGGTTGACCGGCGTCTACAGGAGTGACTCCAGGCCGCGCGTCAGACCCCGGACGTCCATGACCTTGCGCACCGCGAAGAGCGTCCCGTCGACATAGGGCTGTGCGGACTCGCCGGCCTCGAAGCGGATGGACACCCGTTGGCCCGGCAGTGCGAACACGACCTCGGTCGACACCACGTATCCGGGCAGCCGCACCGAGTGCACGCGGGTCCCCTCGACGTCGGCCCCGCGCGCCTCCCTGGGTCCAGAGATGGCCTCGATGGGCACGCCCAGATTGGGCCGGCGTACGGCGCTCAGCTTCTCCGCCAGCTCACGCGCAGTGCCGCTCGGCACATCCTCCTTGGCGTCGCTGGCGTAGTCGATGACCTCCCAGTTCGGGATGTGCTCGGCGATGGAGATCGACGCCATCTGCGCCAGCGCGGCTGCCACCGCGTAGTTGCCGGCGGCGATCACGCCGACCCCCGCGGCCGCGGCCGCTGCGGCGATGTCGTCATAGTCGGCGGCTGTCAGCCCGGAGGTGCCGACCACCACCGGCTTGCCCGCCGCCAGCGCGAGCAGGACGTGGGCCTTCACGAACTCGTGTCGGGTGTAGTCCACGTAGACATCGCAATCGCCCACGGCCTCCTCGACCGTGCCGAAGACCGGCACTCCCCAGGTGCCTGCGCCCAGGGCCTCGCCGAGGTCGCGACCGGACTGGGTCCGGGCAACCGCGGACACGAGTTGGAGGTCCTCGGCTTCGCGGACGGCATGCGCGATCGCGGACCCCGTCCAACCGGTGGCGCCACCGAGTGCGATGCGAATGGTCATGATGGAACCGCCTTCAGGGTGAGGGTGTCTTGCGCGGAACGTGTGATGGCCGCGGTGCTGAAGGGCCAGGGGAAGGACCGGCCCGCCACCCAGGCGTCCGCTTGGTCCACGTAGTGCGATGCGTACGCGTGACCGCTCTCGCCGGTGAGGTTCACCCAGCTGCTGCGGTCCCAGTCGGCAAGGTCCAGGACCTGGCGCATGGACGGCGCCTCATAGACGCTGTAGCCGTCATCAAGGTTCCAGGACGTCGCGTTGACCACCGACGAGGAACCGCTGAGGTGCAGCGGTCCGCGGTTGAACAGCATCTCGATGGGCTTGATGCCGCTCTTGCCGAAGGTCTGGTTCGTGAGGGTGAGCGTGTGCATCGCACCCCACGTCCAAGTCGCGGTGTCCGGGCCGAAGCGTGCGATGAGTTCGGCGCGGGCCTGCGCCAGGGCCCTGCGCACGATGTCGTCGCGCGTCTCCACAACACCCGTGGTGCGCAGGTCGTCCCACCACCTGCTGTGGGGGTTGGCGAGCAGGTTGCGCATGACCTCGAACCACCGGTCCTGGCCGTTGATGGGGTAGGCCCTGGGCAATTCGTCGCGGAAGGTGTCGATGGCGAGGTGGCGCCAGAAGGCGGCGAACAGCGCCGGTCCCGGCGAGCCGCCACTCGCGTCCATCTGGGCGCCCGCCCGCAGCCAGTGCCCGAGGAGGGCGGTGTCCGTGTCCGTCTCCGCCGCCACCGCCGCGGGCACCAGCACCTGCGCCAACTCGTTGCGCGCGTCCATCTGCAGTCGCTGCATCATGGCCGCGGTGACCTTGGTGCCCGCACGCTCGTACTGCGTGAGCACGTCGCGAATGCGCTGCGAGCGCGAGCCGTAGGCCCAGTCACTCGTCAGGTGGTACGGGTACGTCCGATCCGGCACGACCGCCTGATTGGCAGTCACCACGAAACCGTCCCGGGGGTTGAGCACCGAGAGCAGGGCGTCGAAGGGGATGTACCCGCTCCAGCCGTACTTGGAGTCCCAGCCGGGCACCGGCCAACGCCCGTCGTATCCACGTCGGATCGGGATGCGCCCCGGGGACTGGTAGCCGATGTTCCCGGCCCTGTCGGCGTAGACCAGGTTCTGTGATGGCACCTCAAAGGAGCGGGCAGCGGCACGGAACGAGGACCAGTCGGAAGCCCGGTCGAGGAGGAAGACCGCGTCCGCAGTGCGGCCCGGACTGAGCGCGGTCCAGCGCAACGCCACCGCGTAACCGCGCCGCGAGCCCGCCGCGGCATACGTCCTGCTCACATCGGAGATGAGCGGACCATGCGAGGTGGACCGAGCCCGCCAGTGCACGTCAGCCCCGCCGGCCACCTTGATCGTCTCGTCGACCACGGTGAGCGGGTGCAGGACCCCATCGACCCTCACCCGGTTGCCCTGCACATCCTCCAGCACCAGGTCGCTGACATCGGCGCCGAGGTTGGTGAATCCCCAGCCGACGTTCGCGTTGTGCCCGATGATCACGCCCGGGAATCCGCTGAACGACCAGCCCGCGACGTCGAAGGTGCACGCGCTGTCGTGGGTGGTGCAGTGCAGGCCCACCTGCGTCCAGATCGACGGCATGGTGGGCGACAGGTGGGGATCGTTGGCAAGCAGGGGCTTCCCGGTGGCGGTGAGCGCTCCGGAAACGGCCCAGGCGTTCGAGCCGATGCCCTCGTCCTTGGTGCCGAAGTAGTCCGGCATCCGCCGAATGACGTCGGCGATGTCAGCCATGGTCCGGGAGGTGTTGAGCACGGTTGGAGCGGTCGCATCGAAATGGAGCAGGCTGCGCACCCCACCCTGCGTCACGATCGGTGCGTGCCGGTCGAACGGATAGGGCGGGTACAGCTCCTCGGCACGCTGCACGCCCACGGCCGCGGCCGCGGTGGTGCGATCGATCTCCTCGTCGATGTTGTTGCGCAGGTCCCAGGCCATGGCCTTGAGCCAGCTCACGGAATCGAGCGGAGTCCAAGGCTCCGGTGCATAGCCCTTGAGGCGCAGTCCGAGCACCGCGTACTCGAGCGACATCGAGCGGCCGGATCGATGCGTGGAGAGCCAGGCGTTGACGCCGTCGGCGTAGTCCTGCAGCAGGGCGATCGTCTCCGGCCTGAGGAGGCGCAACTCGGCCTGGGCGACTCGCCTCCAGCCCATGGTGCGCAGGAACTCGTCCGTCGCGAGTTGGCTGCGGCCGAAGAGTTCCGAGAGCCGTCCCGCGGTCACGTGACGGCGGAAGTCCATCTCCCAGAAGCGGTCCTGCGCATGCACATATCCCTGCGCCATGAACAGGTCGTGGTCGTTGCTCGCGAAGATCTGGGGCACGCCCCGCGCGTCACGCAGGACCCGGACATCCGCGTGCAGTCCCTTCACATCGAGCGTGCCGGTCGTCTGCGGCCAGGATGCGCGAACCGTGGCGTAGCCGAGCCCGGCGGCACCCAGCGCCAGCAGCACGACGAGCGCAATCACGCTCACCAGGCCACGGCGCAACCACCGCACGGCTACCCCCGAAGGTTGAGGACGATGACGCTCACGCCACCAAGTTCACGCGCCCCGGCGAGCGCGCTTCGCAGGTCATCCTCCCCCGTCGCCCCGATCACGTGCGCGCCGAAGCCGGCCGCGATCGCCGCGACGTCACGATTGTGCGGCGTGCCGTACACGCGGGTGAAGACGTCGCGGAACTCGGGTGCGCCCTGCTCCAAGGTCTCGAAGATGCGCCCACCGTTGCTGTCGAGGACGACCAACGCGATGTTCGGTCGCGGCGACTCCTCCTCGATGAGGAGGCCGTTGATGTCGTGGAGGAATGTGAGGTCGCCCATGAGGGCCGTGGCGTAGGCGTCGCGCTTCATACGCTGGTGCGCGATGGCGGCGCCGATCGCCGCGGACACGACACCATCGATGCCGTTGGCTCCGCGGTTCATGTACGAGGTGACGACGTCGTCGAACGCGGGTGCCACCCGCTCCGCGTAGCGGATCACGCTCGAGGGCCCGTACCACACCAGGTCCCCTGGAGCAGCGGCTTCGAGCGCGACCCGGGTGAGTGCGGCCGCCGGCAACAGCGGGCGACCGGAGGCGACCGCATCCGCGCGTTGCCAAGCCCCCAGCCAATCGGCATCGGTGGGCTTGAGCCGGGAGACGTCGGGAAGGCGCGGCAGTTGGATCGCGGCCGTCGCGAAGGGGTCGATGGTGGAGCGACCCACCGACACGTGCCGCCCCGCGGACTTCACGAAACTGCCGATGCTGCGCGAGAGCGCGAAGCGGCCAACCGTGACCACCACGTCCGCACGCAGCGCGGGATCCGCAACCACCTCCTGGTAGTTCAGGATCGCGGTATGCCCGAGGCGAGCGCCGCTGCCCGGCTCTGCCAGCACCGGCCACTGCAGGGCCTCCGCGAAGGCCACCACGTCGGCCGCCTGCGAAGGATCCGAGCAGATGACCGCACCCTTGGGCGTGGCCCCCCCGCTCGGCCAGATGCCCGACCAGTTGCCGCGCGGCACCTCGGCCGAGTGGCGCGGAGCGGCGACGGTGGGGAGTCCGGCGAGCCAGGAGGCATCGCCGTCGCCGGGGACGAGCGGCTCGGCGAAGGGAAGGTTGATGTGAACCGCCCCCGGCGCCGTCGTGGCATTGCCGTGTGCTGCGGCCACCGCGTCCGCGATGAGCCCGCGCCAGTGCGCGTCCGGCTGCCCACCTGCCACCGCAGCGGCAATCGACTTGAGCACCGCCACCCCGAAGATCTCCCGTTGGTCGATCGTCTGGTTGGCACCTTTCCCGCGCACCGATGGCGGCCTATCCGCGGTGAGGAGCAGCAACGGCACCCCGGCCTCCGTCGCCTCGAAGGCGGCGGCATGGAAATGGGCGGCAGCGGTGCCGGAGGTGCAGACCACCGCAGTGGGTGCAGCCAGGCGCCTCGCCATGCCGAGTGCGAGGAAGGAGGCCGAGCGCTCGTCGACGCGCACATGCAGCCGCAATCGGCCCGCGGAGGCAGCCTGGGCAAGGGCGATCGAGAGTGGTCCGTTGCGCGAGCCGGGCGCCAGCACCACGTCGTCGATGCCGCTTCGGAGCAGGCCGTCCACGAGTGCTCGCGCCTGCGCGGTGCTGGGATTCGTCATGCCACCTTCATCGTTGGTGCTCGGCGCCGACATGCTTCCATGCCCGCAGGAAGCGCGCACGCCAGCGCTCGCGCATGTCGTCGTCGACCAGCCCGGCCGGGTCGAAGCGCTCGGGGCGCTCGCGCCGCACCTGCAACCGCCCGTCGATGATCGTCGGCGGCTGTGTGAGCACGTCCTCCGCGAGCAGGGCGCCGGTGCCAAGCCCGCAGGCGTGCTCCAATTCGGGGAGGCAGCCGGCCAGCCAGAGCCCGCTGGCCAGGCCCACCGACGAATCGAGGCTGCCGGACACGACAACGGGCAGCCGGCAGCGCGCCGCCAGTTCCAGTGCGGGCACGACACCGCCCAGTGGGATCGACTTCAACACGGCGATGTCCGCAACCTCGCGCAGGTCGGCGACTGCCGCCGCGGGGTCGGCGGCCAGGCGGATGCCCTCGTCGACCGCCACCGGCACGTCGAGCTGGCGGCGGATCGCCTGCAGGTCGTCCCGGTCGGCGACGGGCTGCTCGACGTACTCCAGGCCCTCCGCAATGGCATCGAGGACGCCGATGCGGGCAAGCGCCTCCGTGAGCGTCCAGCGCTGATTGGTGTCGATGCGGATGGCGCCGCTCACGCCGGCGTCGTCCAGCGCAGCCCGGATGGCTGCCACGCGCTGCACGTCGTCGTCGAAGTCGACCGCACCGACCTTGGTCTTGATGGTGGTGCAGCCCTGGCCGATCGCCTGCTCCACCAGGTCCCGAGTGGTCAGGGGATCGGTGACGGGGATGATGGCGTTCACCGGGACTGTCGTGCGCAGCAGCATGGGCCATCGCCCGTACGCCTGCTCCAGCGCAGCCGCCAGCCACCGTCCAGCGTGCTCATCGGCATGGTCGGCAAACGGCGCGAACTCACCCCAGCCGCTGGGGCCCTCGATGAGCAGCCCCTCGCGCACGGTCACACCCCGGAATTCACGCTTCAGGGGCAAGGCGAAGACGCGAGCGCCGGCGAGGATCTGCTCCGGCGTCACGGTCGCTTGGGGAATCGGGCGAAGTCGGGTTGACGCTTCTCCTTGTAGGCGTCGCGGCCCTCCTGGGCCTCCTCCGACATGTAGAACAGCAGGGTGGCGTCCCCAGCGAGCTGCTGCACCCCAGCCAGGCCGTCATCGGCCGCGTTGTGGGAGGCCTTGAGCATGCGCAGCGCCAGCGGCGAGTACTCGAGCATCTCGCGGGCGAAGGCGACCGTGGCGATCTCCAACTCCTCGAGCGGGACCACCTCGTTCACCAGGCCCCAGTCGTAGGCCTGGGCGGCGCCGTACTGGCGGCAGGTGAACCACACCTCGCGCGAGCGCTTCTGGCCGATGCTGGCAGCCAGCAGCCCCGAGCCGTAGCCCCCGTCGAAGGAGCCCACGCGGGGACCGGTCTGGGCGAAGCGGGCGTTGTCGGCCGCGATGGTGAGGTCGCACACCACATGCAGGACGTGGCCACCGCCGATCGCGTAGCCCGCGACCATGGCGATGACCGGCTTCGGCGTGCGCCGGATCTGCACCTGGAGATCGAGCACGTTGAGCCGCCCGATGCCCTGCTTGGCCACCTCGTCACCCCCGATGTAGCCGTCATCGCCACGGATCACCTGGTCGCCGCCCGAGCAGAAGGCCCAGTCGCCCTGGCCGGTCAGGATGATGACGCCCACCGACGGGTCATCCCGGGCCGCGTCGAAGGCGTCCTTCAGCTCGATGACCGTCTGGGGCCTGAAGGCGTTGCGCTTGTGCGGGCGGTTGATCGTGATCTTCGCGATCCCGGCCTGGTCGCCGGTGGACAGCTCGTAGCGGATGTCCTGGTAGTCGCCGACACCCTGCCAGGCGCAGCCGGGCCTGATCGAGGAGTGCGCCGGATCCTGCGCCGCGGGCGAGGAGGGCTCCACCACGGGGGGCAGGACGTACCGGGAACGCGTATCCATGGGAGGGATCCTCTCTGTTCACGCCTAGGCTATCCGCCGATGTCCAACCTTGTACTTTCCGTGCGACCCGGCGCAGCCGGTGTGCGCGATGCCATCGCGCGGGTGCGCGAAGCACTCGACGGCGGTCGCTCCGTGGCCCTGCTCCATGGCACGGACGGCCCGCCACTCACGGGCGAGATGACGCCGGAGGGCTGCATCGTCCTCACCACCAGCGGCTCCACCGGAGCTGCCCGGGGCGTCGAGCTCGACCTCCCGGCGTTGCAGGCCAGTGCGCGCTTGGCGGAGGAGCACCTGGGCGGTCCGGGACTGTGGCTGACCGCGATGCCGGTGACCGGTGCGGGCGGGCTCAACACCGTGGTGCGCTCCCTGCTGAACGGCCACGAGCCGATGATCTGGGAGGGCGTCTCAGGGGCGGGTCATTTCGACGGCAGTTCCTTCATGCCCTCGCTCCGCGCGCTGCGCAGTGCCGCCGCGACCGCGGGCATGCGTGCGTACACCTCACTCGTCCCCACGCAGATAGCCCGGCTGCTCTCCTTCGCCAACGTCGATGACCTGGCGTCGATCGACGCGCTGCACGAGCTGGCGAAGCTGGATGCGGTGCTCATCGGCGCGGACGCCCTGAGCGACCAGTTGCGCCTGGCCCTGCGGGGATACGGCATCCACTTCGTCACGACGTACGGCGCGACCGAGACCTGCGGCGGATGCGTGTTCGACAATCGCCCCTTCGCCGACACCAGCGTCGACATCGAGGGCGAGGAGCCCGGGCGCATCGTCATCAGCGGACCCACCGTGGCCGCGCGCTACCTCGACGACGCCCCCGAGCTGGCCAACCGGCGCTGGCGTTCCAACGACATCGGGCGCTGGCGACTGGGTCACCTCGAACTCGTGGGTCGGCTCGACGAGGTCGTGAAGGTCGGCGGGGCCGCCCTCGCGCTGCCCCTCATCGCGAGTGCCCTGCGCGTACTCACCGGCTCCGAGGAGATCGCCGTGCTCGCCCGAGATGACGCGGAATGGGGGCATGTGCCGGTCGCCTTCGTCGCTAACTGCGACGTCTCGGATGCGACGCTCCGCCAGTTCGCGGCTGCCGCGGCCGGCCGCACGTCCATCCCACTCGACATCGTCCGCGTCGATCGCATCCCACTGCTGAGCAACGGGAAGCTCGATCGTCAGACCTTGCTCGCCATGGTGAAGTGATGGCCACGACCTCGCAGTGGCTGGCCGCCACCCGACCGCGCACCCTGCCCGCAGCGATCGCCCCCGTGGTCGTCGGCTGGGCGGCGGCCTGGCACGATGCCCATGACCTGGGCATGTCCGGCAGCGTCGCCGTCCTTGCCATGCTCGTCGCGCTGGCACTGCAGGTGGGCGTCAACTACTCGAACGACTACAGCGACGGGGTGCGCGGCACCGATGAGGTTCGGGTCGGCCCGGTGCGACTCGTCGGCCAGAAGCTGGCGCCAGCGGCTCAGGTGAAGGCAGCGGCCTTCGCCATGTTCGGCACGGCGGCCATCGCCGGGATGGGTGTCGTGGCGCTCACAGGCGAATGGCAGATGCTCATCATCGGCGCCCTCGCCATCCTGTCCGCCTGGTTCTACACCGGGGGCAAGAACCCCTACGGCTACCTCGGCCTGGGCGAGGTGTTCGTCTTCGTCTGGTTCGGCCTGGTCGCGGTGCAGGGCACAGTGTTCGTCCTGCTTGGTCGGACGACTGCGCTCGGCTGGCTGTTCGGTGTGGGAGCGGGAGCACTCTCCTGCGCCCTGCTCGTCGCCAACAACCTGCGAGATGTCCCCACCGACATCGCGAGCGGCAAGCGCACCCTCGCAGTCCGGCTCGGCGCATCGCGCACCCGCTGGTTCTACATCGCCCTGATCTGGACCGCGCTGATCGTGCCGTTCATCGCGATCGCCGGCGGCGCGACCCGCTGGTTGGCCCTGGCCTTGCTGGCTGCGGCGAGCGCGCACCGGCCGGGATGGGCGGTCATCCGTGGTGCGAGCGGGCGCGAACTGCTGCCCGTCCTGGCCGCCACCGGTCGCACGCTCCTGGTGTGGGCTGCGAGCATCTCACTCGGCCTCTGGCTGGGATCCCGCTTCTAGCAGTACCCGGGGACGGCCGTCGAACGCCGGAGCGCCCGTCCCGCACGCGTCCCCACGTCCCGGTGCGACGCTGTACGACCGGCGCGCGGTCACCCGGCGTCGTACCAGGTGAAGGCGCGCGAAGTGCGACGCTGTACGACCGGCGCGCGGTCACCCGGCGTCGTACCGGCGTCAGTCCTCGTCCTCCTTGCGGGAATCGGCGTCGATACGGGCATTGATGCGGGAGAAAAGGCCGCCCACGGACTTTCCGAGCTGATCCCGTTGCCGGTTGAGCAGCACCAGCGAGAGCACCCCGCTCGCCAGGAAGGCGACGACCGCGAGGGCCACGCCGCGCATGCCGAAGAGGTACAGCACGAAGCCGACGGCGAGCAGCACCGCCAGTCGCAAGGTCGAGTAGCGGATGAATGCGAGCACTATTTCTCGTCCCTTCGATTGCGCCAGTCCCGCAGGCGCTTCCTCCACACCTCGTCCTCGAGGCTGCGCAGGAAGTGCGCGTCGTCATCGGGTGCGTGGAGGGAATCCCGGCGACGACTGCCGAACACGACCCACAGCAGCGTCCCGACGCCTGGCAACAGCATCGTGAGCAGCACCCAGGCATAGCGCGGCAGCACATTCGGATTGCGGGTCATGGCGGCTTCGACGATGAAGTAGAGCCAGACGGCCGCCAGCACGAAGAAGAAGAGCGTCCGCATCAGAGTGACACCCGCCAGTAGCCGCTCGACTGTATGCGCATCCAAATCGACAACTGATCCCACCAACCGGACACAAGCAACACACCCAACAGCACCAGAATGACACCACCGGCCTGTTGAATGCGACGGCGGTACCTCCGCATCCAGCGCAACGCCACCAACGAACGTTCGAAGAACAGGCCGATCACGATGAAGGGCAGGCCGAGTCCGA
>DAHWFQ010000225.1:0-5470 GCA_027324895.1 Actinomycetota bacterium
CTGCGCGATGCGCACGCGGCTGTGCCGGCATCGGCGCTCGAGGGCGCTTGGACCGAGGCCTTGCAGCGTCAACGCTGCCTGGATGCCCTGATCGCTGACGGACTGGTGAAACCGCTGGCGGGCCATCGGTTCGCGCTGCCAGGCTGACGCACCCCGGGCACTGCGGCTGGCGCATGCCGACGAACAGGCCCCTCGGCCGCCTAGGTGAAGCGCTCGAGCATGGTGGTCTCAGCGATGCGGGCCAGCCCATCACGGATGGAGCGGGCGCGCGCGTCCCCCACGCCCTCGACCGCCAGCAGCTCATCGAGGCCAGCTGCCAGCAACGGCTGCAGACGGTGGAAGTGCGTGATGATGCGCTCGACGATGGTCTCCGACAACCGCGGAATGCGCGCGAGCATGCGATAGCCGCGCGGTGCCGTGGCGGTGTCGATGGCGGTGCCGAGGCCGAGTGCATTCGCGACCTCGGTGATATCGAGCAGTTGGCTGTCATTCAGTGCGTCGATCGCGCTGGCTGCGGTCGCCCAGGTCTTGGCCTTGGCGGTCTTGGCCGTGCTCGGCACGTAGTCCTGGATGACGACGTTGCGATCGGAATCGAGGCCGGCGACGAGTTCGTCCAACTGCATCTTGAGCAGGCGCCCGTCGGTGCCCAGTTCCACCACATAGCCCTCGATCTCGCGGGCTATGCGCCGCACCATCTCCAGGCGTTGCGCCACCAGCGCGACGTCGCGGACGGTCACCTGGTCCTCGATCTCGAGGGCGAAGAGGGCGCTGGCAATGGCGTCGAAGCGGGACTTGTAGCGCTCGAGGGGGGAGATGGCCTGGTCGGCGCGGGCCAGGATCGAGGCCCGGTCCTCCAGCACGTAGCGCCGACCAGCCACGTAGAGGGCGATGGTCGACATCGATTTGGATACCGAGATCACGGGCAGGCCCGTCTGCTTGGCGATGCGGTCGGCCGTGCGGTGGCGGGTGCCGGTCTCGCCGGTGGGGATGGTGGGGTCCGGCAGCAATTGCGCGGCCGCCTTCACGATGCGATTGGCGCCGGTGTCGCAGACGATGGCCCCGTCCATCTTCGCCAGCTCGCGCACACGGGTGGCGGTGAATTCCACGTCGAGGTTGAATCCGCCACCGGAGAGCTGCTCGACCGTCTTGTCATAGCCGAGGACGATGAGGCCGCCCGTGCGCCCGAGGACGATGCGCTCCAGGCCATCGCGTAGCACTGTGCCGGGCGCGACCATGGCGAGCGTCTGCCGCATGACCTGATCCGGGTCCGGATGCCGCTCCGCCATCGTGTCCTCCCGCGTGTATCGAGCACATTACCTTGGGAGGCAACGACATACCGACCGGAATGCTTCCGCGGCGGTTCGACGCCCGTCGCCGGCGCGGCCGCGACCGCGTGGCGTACGCCCCAGCAGGGCCCTCGCGGGGTGCCCCGCCAAGCCGGAAAGTGCTTGTCGGATAAGGGGAATCAGCCGATGAGCAGGCGCAGTGCGGAGCGGATGTCGGCCACCTCGATCAACTCCATGCCGGCCGGAGCCCTCCCCGCCTCGGGCGGCACGATGGCCGTCCGGATACCGAGCCGCGCGGCCTCGGAGAGCCGGCGGGCCAGGGCCTGCACACGGCGTACGTCCCCGGAGAGGCCAACCTCGCCGATGGCGATGCAGCCGGCGGGCATGGAGCGGTTGGCAGCGGCGCCGGCGACCGCCAGCGCGATGGCGAGGTCCGCGGCGGGTTCGGTGATGCGGACCCCTCCGACGGTGGCAGCGTGGACATCGCGTGCCATGAGGGGGACGCCACCGCGGCGCTCGAGCACGGCGAGCACCATGGCCACGCGCGCGTTGTCGAGGCCCGAGGTGGCGCGCCGCGGGGTGGGGACCTGGGTGGAAGCCACCAGCGACTGCACCTCGGCCAGCAGGGGACGGGTGCCCTCCATGGTCATGGTGAGGCAGGTGCCGTCGACCGCTTCTCCGCGACCGGTGACGAACAAGCCCGAGGGGTCGTCGATGCCCACGATGCCGGTGTCCGTGAGGTCGAAGCAGCCGACCTCATCGGCTGCGCCGTAGCGGTTCTTGGTCGCCCGCACCAGGCGCAGGCGGGTGTGGCGATCGCCTTCGATCTGCAGGACCACGTCGACCAGGTGCTCGAGCACCCGCGGCCCGGCGATCGAGCCGTCCTTGGTGACGTGCCCGACGAGCACCGTGGACATCCCGCGTTCCTTGGCCACCCGGATGACCGAGGCCGCGACCTCGCGGATCTGCGTGACCCCGCCCGCCTGCGAGTCGACCTCCGAGGAGGAGATGGTCTGCACCGAGTCGATGATGAGCACGCCCGGCTTCACCTGCTCGATGTGCCCGAGGATGGTGGCGAGGTCCGTCTCCGCCACCAGGTACAGCTCATCGACGACGGCTCCCACCCGGGCCGCACGCAGGTGCACCTGGGCCGCCGACTCCTCGGCGGTCACGTACAGCGCCCGGCCATGCGTCCTGGCCGCCTGTGCTGCCACCTCCACGAGCAGGGTGGACTTGCCGATGCCGGGTTCGCCGGCGAGCAGGACGACCGCACCGGGCACCAGTCCGCCGCCGAGCACGCGGTCGAGCTCGCCGACGCCCGTGCTGCGGGCCTTGGCCGCTTCGATGCTGATGTCTCCGATGGGCACCGCGCGCACCCCCACCGGGGACACGGCCACCGTCCGCGGCTTGACCCCGCCGACCTCCTCGACGGTGCCCCACGCCTGGCATTCACCGCAGCGCCCGACCCACTTCGTCGTCTGCCAGCCGCACTCCCCGCAGCGGAATGCCGTCATCGTCCTCGCCATGCCCGCAACGTAGCGCGACCGGCCGACAAGCCCGTGCGGCAACGTCTACGGCAGCGGTGCGGGCTTCCCGAAGTGCCAACCCTGCGCGTACTCCCAGCCCTGACCCTGGAGGAGCGCCGCCTGCTCCGCGGTCTCCACTCCCTCCGCCACGGTGCGCAGGCTGAGGCCGTCCGCCAGACCGGCCAGGCCGCGGGTGAGGCGGGCCGTGTGGGAGTCATGCGTGCTCACGCCTGCCGTGAACGACTGGTCGAGCTTCAGACCCTGGATGGGTAGGTCGCGCAGGTGGCTGATGGAGGAGTACCCGGTGCCGAAGTCATCCACCCACCAGGTCACCCCGAGGTCCGCGATGCGCCGCATCGAGTCGCAGATCTCCTGAGACACGTTGAGCAGTGCGGTCTCCGTCACTTCCAGGTGCAGTCGCCGAGGAGCGACGCCCGTTCGCGCCAACCCGGCGCGCACCAGGTCCTCGAAGGTCTCGGAGTGCAGGGTCGCCGCGGAGACGTTGACCGCGATGTCCAACTCGGGATCCACGCGGGCCAGCAGGTCGAGGGCCTGTGCCAGCACTGTGCGATCGATGTCGAGGATCAGGCTGCTGCGCTCCGCGATGTGGAGGAAGGTGTCCGGGGTCATCACCGTGCCGTCATCGGCAACCCAGCGCACCAGTGCCTCGTAGCCGCAGAGCTGGTGGGTCTGCAGGCTCACGATGGGCATGTACCAGGCGACGATCCGACCCGCGGCAAGTGCCTCCCGGAGTCGGCCCTGCACATCGAGGATCAGGCGGCTGCGGGCAGCCACGTTCTCGTCAAGGAAGGCCCAGCGACCGGACCCCTGCTTCGAGGCGCTGCGCATGGCGGCTGTGGCATCGCGCAGGAGCGACTCGGCGTCCTTGTCGGCGGCCATGGCCACACCGACGCAGCCGCTCACATCAAGTGACACCCCTTGGAAGTCGATGGGCCCGTGGACGGTGTCGATGATCCGCTGCGCAGCCTCTGCGGCGTCCGTCGTGGTGATGAGGTCGCGCAGGATCAGCACGAACTCGTCGCCGGCGATGCGCCCCACACGATCGTGGGCACCGGCCGCGGAGACCAGGCGATGCGCGGCCTCCTTGAGCACGGCATCCCCGGCGGCGTACGTGTACGCCTGGTTGATCGAGGTCATGGCGTCGACGCCGAAGCAGAGCAGCGCCCAGCCCTCGGGCCCGCGGGTATCGAGGATCTCCTGGATGCGCTCGAGGGAGAGGCGCTGCTTGGCGAGCCCGGTGAGGGAGTCGAACGTGACCTCGTGTTCCAGTGCGGCCTGTGACTGTTCGAGCGCATCGGCATCGCGCCATCGCGTCAGGCCGTAGCCGATGTCGGCGGCCAGCGCCTCCAAGAGCTCCTGCGCGCGATCATCGAACGACCCGACGTCGTGCGAGTACACCATGAGTGCGCCGTGCACCTGGCCGTTCACCAGCACCGGCAGGGCGATCGAGCAGTTGATGCCCCGCTGGCTGGCCCGGGTGAACCAGGGCGCGAAACGGGGGTCCTCCGAGAGGTCGTTGCGTACCTGCGTGGTTCGGGTCTTGATGGAGAGCCCGGTGGGTCCCTGGCCGAGCGGACCCTCGCCCCACGATGTGCGCAGTTCCTTCGTGTAGCCGAGGTCCTCGCCCGCGACCGCCATGATGCGCACCGAGCGCTCGTCGTCGTCGATCGGCACGCCGTACCACGCGAACGTGTAGCCGCCGATGTGCGTCGCCGTGTCGCACATGCTCTGGAGCAGGTCCTGCTCGCTGCTGGCACGCAGGAGGACCCGACTCCCCTCGGCGAGGGTGGCAAAGGCCCGGATCACCGCCACCCGGTGGTTGACGTCGCGCCAGGTGACGACCATGCCATGCGGTGCACCGTCGGCGGTGGTGACCTGCCGTGCGGTTGCTTGCAGGTCGAGGTAGGTGCCGTCACCGGTGAGGAACTTGGCGGCGATCGAAGGTGGGGCCTCGCCCGCCATGGCGCGCCTCCGCACCTCGAGGATGCGCTCGCGATCGTCCGGGTGGACGCGGGAGATGAGGTCGGTGCCGACGAGGGATTCCGGTTCGAGGCCGAGCACCTGCTGGACGTCCGTGGAGATCCACATCACCCGACCGTCGCGGTCGGTCTGGAACACGACCTCGTTGGGCCCGCTGTCGATGAAGCCGCGCCAGTCGATCGGCTCCTGCGCACCTTGCAGAAGCGAGAGTGGCATCGGACCGACCCCTTCCGGCATCTCACGGCGGCATCCCGCGTCGCGCCGGAAGGCATCGTGGCAGTCCCGGGAGCGCGTTGGCAACGTGCCGCACTGCCCGTCCCGGGACCAGGCGCGCCCGGGCCGACGCGGGTCCACTGTGAAGATTCTGCGAAGTCACGGGAATCCAGAACGGGCCCCGAGCCGTGGCCGCTACCGTTGGCCGGGTGACGACGGCCCCTCCCACACGTGAGGACGTTGCCTCGGTCGTCGATCTCGCTGTGCTCACGGCGCTGGATCCTGCGATCTCGGCGACGGCCATCCGTGACGCGCTCATCGTGCTGGAGTCACGCGCGCAGCGTGCGCCGGCGACGGTGGAGCCGCTCGTCGTGCTCGCCCACACGCGCGCCGAGGTCTGGAGGCAGCTGCGGGCCCGCGGCATCCATGCCGACACCGCGCCCG
>DAHWFQ010000232.1:0-7690 GCA_027324895.1 Actinomycetota bacterium
CTTGCCACCGAGGAGGTCGCTCATCGTGCGATCGCCCTCGGTGAAGTCATAGACGTACTTCTGCATGCGTCATCCATTTCGAAGATTCGCGGAACACACGAAATCTAGTTGCTCCTGCGCGGCGCCATGACGCGCGGGACCAAGGTCACAGGCCGTCGGGCCCGGGCGCCCCGGGCGGGGCGGATTCCGCCGGTTCACCGGCTGGGATCGGGCAACACGCGCCACGCTGGGTGGGCCGCCACGCTCGCCAGCGGCCGCGCCTTACCGTACGGTTGTGCCGTGCAGCCCGGCTGGTGCCACACGGGGGATTGCACCAGCCGGGCTGTTGCATACCTGTTGCACGAATCGCCCCCAAACCGTTGCGCTGGACGGTCTGGGCTTTCCGGCCCCTGCCGATACCCTTGGCCCACAACTTCATACCACCATGGCGCCCGGGTAACGGCCTCGGCGCCACAGCCCTCCCGGGCCCGTCCCGGGGAGGTTCTTCTACAACGGATCGTTCGGCACGTACCTGCCGATGGAAGGAAACACCATGGCATCCGTGGTCTTCGACCATGCCACCCGGCAATACCCGGGCAATGACAAGCCCTCAGTCGACCAACTCAACCTCGAGATCCAGGATGGCGAGTTCCTCGTCCTCGTGGGCCCCTCGGGCTGCGGCAAGTCCACGTCACTCCGCATGCTGGCGGGCCTCGAGCCGGTCGATGGCGGCGCCATCCGCATCGGCGACAAGGACGTCACCAACCTGGCACCGAAGGATCGCGACATCGCGATGGTGTTCCAGAACTACGCCCTGTACCCGCACATGACGGTGGCCGAGAACATGGGCTTCGCGCTCAAGATCGCCGGCCGCCCCAAGGACGAGATCCGCAAGCGCGTCGAAGAGGCCGCCAAGCTGCTCGACCTCACCATCTACCTCGACCGCAAGCCGAAGGCACTCTCCGGCGGCCAGCGCCAGCGCGTCGCCATGGGCCGCGCCATCGTGCGCGAGCCGCAGGTGTTCCTCATGGACGAGCCGCTGTCGAACCTGGACGCCAAGCTCCGCGTACAGACGCGCACCCAGATCGCCTCGCTGCAGCGCCGCCTCGGCGTCACCACCGTGTACGTCACGCACGACCAGGTGGAGGCCATGACGATGGGTGACCGCGTAGCGGTGCTCAAGGACGGCCTGCTGCAGCAGGTCGACACCCCGCAGAACCTGTACGACCACCCGGCCAACGTGTTCGTCGCCGGCTTCATCGGCTCGCCTGCCATGAACATCGTGAGCGCCCATGTGGAGGATGCCGGTGTGCGCCTCGGCGGCGCCCTGGTCCCGATCGAGCAGGGCACCCTGGACATCGCCCGCTCGCGCGGGCTGTCCGAGGTCACCTTCGGCTTCCGCCCCGAGGACGTGCGCGTCACCGGTGAGGCCGATGGCTTCACGATGAACATCGATGTCGTCGAGGTCACGGGTGCGGATGCCTACTGCTACGGCACCGTCGACACCGCGCATGGCCAGCAGAACGCCATCGCACGCGCCGACGGCCGTACGCCTCCGCGTCGCGGCGACAACATCCACCTCACCATCGCCGGCGGCCACGCCCACGTGTTCGATCCGAACACCGGCATCCGCATCGGCAACTGACGAAGCACTGGCTGAAGGGTCGGGGTCGATGGCTCTCGCTGTTCGGGCGACTGCCGTCGACCCCGACCTTTTTACGCTCCCCTGGTCGACGCCGCTCGAGGACTGGCCGCAGGAACTCATCGTCGCGCTCCCCCGCGGCATCTCCCGCCACACCGTGCGCTTCGTGCGGCTGGGCGGTGTCGTGCATGCCGTGAAGGAGATCGAGGAGTCCTTCGCCCAGCGCGAGTACGACCTCCTGCACGAGCTGACCCGGCTCAATGTGCCATCGGTGCTGGCGAAGGCCGTCGTCTCCGGACGTGAATCCGCTGATGGTGAGGCCCTCCCGGCTGCACTGATCACCGAGCACCTGCAGTTCTCGCTGCCCTATCGCGCGGTGTTCTCCTCCACCCCGCGCACGGACACCGCCATCCGCTTGCTCGATGCGCTGACGCTGCTCATCACGCGCCTCCATCTGCTGGGGTTCGCGTGGAACGACTGCTCGCTCTCCAACACCCTGTTCCGCCGTGACGCCGGGGAGTTCGCCGCCTACCTCGTCGACGCGGAGACCGGCGAGATGTACCCGACGCTCTCGGACGGACAGCGCCAGTACGACATCGAGACCGCGTCCCTGAACTGCATCGGTGAGCTCATGGACCTGCAGGCCGGTGGGCGCCTGCCCGATGTCGTGGACCCCATCTCCGCCGGGCAGAGCCTGGTCGCTCGCTACCACCGGCTGTGGGCGCTGCTCACCGAGCCCATCACCATCACCCTGCAGGACCGCAAGGCCCTGAACAAGCACATCTCCAGCCTCAACCGGCTCGGCTTCGACGTGGGCGAGATCCGCCTCGATGCCACCGTCGACGGCCAGGCCCGCGTCCACCTCACCCCCAAGGTCGTTGACGCCGGACACCACGCGCGTCGGCTGCTGCGCCTCACCGGCCTGGATGTGGAGGAGCATCAGGCCCAGCGCCTGCTCAACGACCTCGACGCCTTCCATGCGGAGAGCGCGGCCGACGAGTCCGAGGAGATCGTCGCCCATCGTTGGGTGTCGGAGGTCTTCGAGCCGATCGTCATGGCCGTGCCGCTCGAGTTGCGGCGGAAGCTGGAGCCCGCGCAGATCTTCCACGAGGTGCTCGAGAACCGTTGGTACATGAGCGAGCAGGCCGGGGCGGACGTCGGAGTCGAGCGGGCCACGCAGGCGTACATCGCCCACATCCTCGCCCGCAAGCCCGATGAGATGGCCGTGCTCGGCGGCCCTGCCGGGCTGGAGGACACCGCCGAGATCCCGGTCGTGGACCACGACCTCGACGGTGTGCCCTTCGACGCCGACGACGAGGAAGACGCCAAGGCCTGATCGGGCGGTCGGTGGTGGTGCCGCTGGTTCAGCGGCTGCCCTCCAACTCGCCGTCCCGCAGGTCGCGCGGTGAACTGAGGAAGCCCCAGCCCCACGACAGGTGCATGGTCGCCAGGACCACGGGCACCCGGAGCAGCACGCGGAGGGGTTCCCCGCGGGCGACGAAGGGCGAGACGCCGATCACGCCGAGGGCGTAGAGCAGCGGGATGCCCAGCCCCGCCGGGGTGAAGCCGAGCAGCAGCCCGCCCAGGCCATCGAGGGCGCCCGCCAGCACCGCGAGCGTGACCGTCGGCGGCGCGAAGTAGCGCAACGCAGCAAGCGATCTCGCGGTCTCCGGATGCCGACGCATGACCTCACGGCGCCAGCGGCCGTAGTGCCTGTACTGGCGGCCGAGCGCGCGGACGGTGGAGCGCGGACGGTAGGTGACGTGCATGCGCGGGGTGAACCAGATGAGCCCGCCATTGGCCCGGATGCGGTGGTTCATCTCCCAGTCCTGCGCGCGCACGAAGGTCTCGTCGTATCCGCCGACCGCCTCGATGGTGCTGCGACGGAAGGCCCCGAGGTAGACGGTGGCTGCCGGGCCCTCGTCGCCGCCGACGTGGAAGGAGGCCGCACCCACCCCGAACACCGAGGTCATGGCCGCGGCCACGGCCCTCTCGAAGGGGGTGACACCGGCCGCCCCCATGACCCCACCCACGTTGTCGGCGCCGGTGCGCATGAGCGTCTCCAAGGCAACCCGCACGTAGTCGTCGGGGATCTCGGCATGGGCGTCGACGCGCACGATGACCGGATGGTGGGAGGCGGCGATGGCAGCATTGAGTCCCGACGGCGTGCGGCCACTGGGGTTGTCCACGCAGATGACGCGAGGGTCCGCGTCGGCCAGGCGGTGCGCGATGGCGGTGGTGCCATCGGTCGAGGGGCCTAGCGCCAGCACGATCTCCATGGGGCCCGTGAAGTCCTGCTCGAGCAGGTGGGTGACCGCAGTCTCGATGTACCCGGCCTCCTGGAGCACGGGGACGATGATCGACACACCGTACTGATCGATTCCGGTCACGCGCCAAACCTATGCCGAAAGATTGCAGGGGGCGGTGTGGCGCGGTGATCGGCGGCCCACGTTGGGCGGCTACCCTTGGCCCCCGGAGGAACTCGTGTCACAGACTCATGGATGGCGTCGCATCGCATCCTGGCTTTCCATTGTCATCGTCATCGGGAGCCTCGCCGGTTGGGGCCTCTCCAACCGCTATGTCGGGGACAAGAAGACCGTCAACGTCTTCGGCGGCTTGGACAATGCCACCCGCCCCGCAGCGATCAACACGGACGGCATGACCATCCTCGCGGTCGCCGTCGACGATCGCAGCGGGCTCACGCGCGCCCAGGAGAATGCACTCCACGTCGGTCACGGCGACTATGGCGCGGCGCGCACGGACACCATCATGGTCATCCGGGTCTCCCCCGGCGGCTGCGGTGCGACGGCAGTGAGCCTGCCGCGTGACACCTGGGTCTCCATCCCCGCCTACAAGGACACCACTGGCGCACAGCATGCGCCTGCACAGGATCGCATCAACACCCTGCTCGAGCGGGGCGGTCCGACCCTCATGACGCAGGTGGTCGAGCAGCTCACGGGCCTGCGCATCGACCACTTCATCTCGCTGAACTTTGCGGGCTTCCTCAACATGGTGGATGCCGTTGGCGGAGTGCCCATGTGCATTCCGCGGGCCCTGAAGGACGCCTCCTCCGGCCTCGACCTCACGGCAGGCCAGCATGTGCTCACCGGGCGCGAGGCCCTCGCCTACGTGCGCGCCCGACACATCGATTCAGACTTCGGCCGCATGCAGCGGCAGCAGCGATTCCTGTCGTCGATGGCGCAGCGCGCCATGTCCGCCGGCACCCTGCTCAACCCCTTGAAGCTCAACGGCTTCATCGACGCCGCCATGAAGTCGATCACCACGGACGAACAACTCGGCCGCGACGCCATCATGAACCTGGCTCTGCGCTTCCGCGGGCTGAGCCTGTCCAAGATGCGCTTCCTCACGGTGCCCATCAGCAACGGGAACGCGAACATCAACGGCAATTCGGTGGTGCTCTGGAACCAGGCGGCGGCCAAGACGCTGTTCACGCGCATGGCGAACGACCAACCGGTCTTCACCGGCCAAGCGGGCACCTCGACCGCCACCACCAAGCAGACGACCTCAGCGCCCACCGTGGCGCCCGGGAAGCTGCGCCTCACCGTGCTCAACGCCACGAGCATCGCGGGTCTGGCGCGCAGGGCCTCCGAGAGCCTGGCCACCATCGGCTTCGGCTTCGCCGGACTCCCGGGCAACGCGCCGACGAGCGGGGCGACCAAGACCATCATCGAGTACCCCGCAGCCATGGCCGAGGCGGCCAGGACGCTCTCCGCGTCGATCCCCTTCGCCACCATGAAGCAGACCGCGAGCGCCACCGGCATCACGGTGCTCGTCGGAACGGACTGGAAGCCGGCGGTGAGGGTCAGGCTCGGCTCGGGGACGGCGGCCGGCGCCTCGTCCACGAACGGCAGGACCTCAGCCATCGTGAAGACGATCACCGCGCCGCGCACGGCAGCGGACAGCATCTGCCAGTAGGGGGCCCGCTCGTGAAACTGTCCGTCATCGGTTGTGGCTATCTGGGTGCGGTGCATGCGGCGTCGATGGCCGTGCTCGGATTCGAGGTCGTCGGCATCGATGTCGACGCGGCCAAGGTGGCGTCGTTGGCATCGGGTGTGCCGCCGTTCTACGAGCCCGGATTCGATGACACGCTCGCACAGGGCCTGGCGTCGGGTCGGCTGAGCTTCTCCACCGATTACGCGGCGGCCGCCGATGCGGACGTGCACTTCCTGTGCGTGGGCACGCCACAGCGGCCGGGTGAGTTGGCTGCCGACCTCACGTACGTCTTCGACGCCGCTCGCTCACTGGCCGCGCAGCTGGCGCGACCGACGCTGGTGGTGGGCAAGTCGACGGTACCGGTGGGCACGGCGACCGAGCTCACGGCGCTGCTGCGGGGCCTGGCCCCGGTGGGGGAAGCCGTGGACCTGGCGTGGAACCCCGAGTTCCTGCGCGAGGGCTTCGCCGTGCAGGACACCCTGCACCCCGACCGCATCGTGATCGGTGTGCAGTCGGACACCGCGGAACCCTTGCTGCGCACCGTGTATGCGTCAATGCTGGCCGA
The DNA here is from genome assembly GCA_027324895.1 of Actinomycetota bacterium. Taxonomy (GTDB): domain Bacteria; phylum Actinomycetota; class Actinomycetes; order S36-B12; family UBA5976; genus JAKALQ01. Next base: position 6,141 of record DAHWFQ010000232.1, read on the forward strand.
GGGCACGCCCTTCCTCGTCATGGACCTGCCCACGGCGGAACTGGTGAAGGTGGCGGCGAACTCCTTCCTCGCCACGAAGATCTCGTTCATCAACGCCATGGGCGAGATCTGCGAGGCCACCGGCGCCGACGTCACCAAGCTCGCGGACGCCATCGGCTTCGACGCCCGTATCGGTCGCCGCTTCCTGAACGCCGGCATCGGCTTCGGTGGGGGCTGCCTGCCCAAGGACATCCGAGCCTTCACCGCACGCGCCCAGGAGCTCGGCATGGGCGACGCCGTGGGCTTCCTGGGTGAGGTCGACGCCATCAACACCCGCCGCCGCGCCCGGGCCGTGGAGATGACCCGCCAGTTCCTGGGCGGCACCATCGCCGGCAAGAACGTGTGCGTCCTGGGCGCCGCCTTCAAGCCCGACAGCGACGACGTGCGCGACTCCCCCGCACTCGACATCGCGCAGATGCTCTCCGGTGCCGGCGCCACCGTGCGCATCCACGACCCCAAGGCACTGACGAACGCCGCAAGGCGCTTCCCCACGCTCACCATGTGCGACGAGATCGAGGACGCCCTGCGCGACGCCGACGTGGTGCTGCACCTCACCGAATGGAAGCAGTACCGAGAACTCGACCCGGCCGCAGCCGCCCGGCTGGTCCGTCACGCCCAACTCGTCGAAGGACGCAACGCACTCGACGTGGAGGCCTGGAGGGCCGCGGGCTGGCGCGTGAAGTCCGTGGGCCGCGCACATTGATGGCGGCGCTGGCATTCGCGCGCACTGCGCGATGCGTTCGTGGGGATCTTGACATGGGCGCGCACCGCCGGACCGCTCCGACCGGGTAGCACACTGTGCGGCCCGGCCGCTGGTCGGCTAGCGGGCGCTCAGGTGGGCCACCGTCCAGGCGCCGACGACTGGCACCGTGAACGTCACCATGCCGTCCACGACCTCATGGGGGAGCACCTCGAGGTTGGCGCCCGCTTCGGCATGGCCCGTGACCACCACCTGCTCCCGCGCAATGGCCTGCACGCGCACGCGCACATCCGCGCGCGATGCCACCGGTTGCTTGGCTGAGTCCCACGTCGCGTCGACCTGGTCGAGCAGGTTGATGAAGTGCAGCGTGATCCCCTCGCTCGAATGGAACGCACGCAGCCAGATCGCCCCCGCCTCGGCGCTGGGGGTGATGACGGCCTCGCATGCGAAGGTGAGCTCGCCGTTGATGCCGAAGGCCCAGGTCTCGGTGATGTCGACGCGGTCGGGGGCGTGCAGGAGGTCTCCCATGCACACGATGAAGTCGCTTATCCGCGCCAGCAGGTCGCAGGTGCCCTCAGCCACGAGCCGTCGATCGTCCCGATGCTCTTGCATGAGTAGCGCGGCGAGGCGTTCGGTCACCTGCATCACCGTGCGGGGGGCGGCGCCGGTGAATCCGATACGGAACGCCGCGGTCCCCCCGTGTTCGGACCCAGCGACGCGAACCTCTACGTGCTTGCGCATCGTTTCGATGATCTGTTGACGATCCGTGCCCCGGACACGTTCCTCCTCGTACAGATCGAACTCCTCGATG
>DAHWFQ010000009.1:0-4729 GCA_027324895.1 Actinomycetota bacterium
GGCCGCGCGCACGACCTCGAAGGCCATGCCTGCCGGGAAGCCCTTGCGGATCAACATGTTGGCCAGACGGCGAGCCCTCGCGTCGGGGTCCAGACCCCCGGTGGAGGGCAGGCGCTTCGCCACCAGGGACTCGGCCAGACCGCGGTCGGCGTCATGGTCGATCCCGGACAGCTCCTGCTGGATCAGCTGCTCGTCCACTCCCTTGGCCCGTAACTCCTGCGCCAGCACGCGAGGGGCCAACCCTCGCGAGGCCCGACGGGAGCGCACGTACATGGCCGCGAACTCCGCGTCATCCACAAGGCCCACTTCGGTCATGCGATCGAGCACCTGACGGGCGACTTCGTCGGAAATGCCCTTGGCTGCCAGCGCCTCCGCCAACTGCGCCCTGGTCTGGGGAGCTCGCGTGAGCCGTCGAAGCACCAGGTTGCGAGCCGCCGTGGCGGGATCGGCCTCGCCTGCGGACGAGGGGTCGACACCGAGATCCGGTGCCGACCCCTCGTCGTCGAAGACCCGCCTACGCGTCGATGGACGTCGCGTCGTCAACCTTCACCCCGATGCCGAGGGCGGTCTTGATGGCCTGTTCGATCTCGGCCGCCAGGTCCGGGTTGTCCTTGAGGAACTGGCGGGCGTTCTCCTTGCCCTGACCGAGCTGGTCACCGTCGTAGGTGTACCACGCCCCTGCCTTGCGCACGATGCTGTGCTCGACGCCCATGTCGATGAGCGAGCCCTCACGGCTGATGCCCTCGCCGTAGATGATGTCGAACTCGGCCTGCTTGAAGGGCGGGGCCACCTTGTTCTTCACGACCTTCACGCGAGTCCGGTTGCCGACGACCTCCTGGCCGTCCTTGAGGGCCTCGATGCGGCGGATGTCGAGGCGCACCGAGGCGTAGAACTTCAGCGCCCGACCACCGGTCGTGGTCTCGGGGTTGCCGAACATGACGCCGATCTTCTCGCGCAGCTGGTTGATGAAGATGCAGGTGGTATTGGTGTTGGACAGCGCTCCGGTGATCTTGCGCAGGGGCTGGCTCATGAGGCGCGCCTGCAAGCCGACGTGCGAATCGCCCATCTCACCCTCGATCTCCGCACGGGGCACCAGGGCCGCCACGGAGTCGATGACGATGACGCCGATGGCACCGGAGCGGATGAGCATGTCCGCGATCTCCAGCGCCTGCTCGCCGGTGTCGGGTTGGCTCACGAGCAGGGCGTCGATATCGACGCCGAGCTTCTTGGCGTACTCCGGGTCGAGTGCGTGCTCGGCATCGATGAAGGCGCAGATGTCGCCCAGGCGCTGGGCATTGGCGATGGCATGCAGGGCCACCGTGGTCTTGCCCGACGACTCCGGACCGTAGACCTCGACCACGCGCCCGCGCGGCAGGCCACCGATGCCGAGTGCCACGTCGAGCGCGATGGAACCGGTGGGGATGAATTCCATGGGCGCGCGGCTGTCGTCGCCGAGCCGCATCACCGAGCCCTTGCCGAACTGTCGCTCGATCTGCGCGAGCGCACTGTCGAGCGCCTTCTCGCGGTCGTTGCCGGGGGTGCTGCTGGGTGCCATGTTGCTCCTTGCTGTGCCGTGGTTTGCCCTCGGGCCCGACCATAGGAGCGGCCCCTGACAAGCTACCCACGGCCGTGGATAACGCTGCGAATGCTAGTCGAACACCTGTTCGAATGTGGACGACACGCCGGGGCGTCGTACGCCAGGGGAGCGGGCTCCGGCAGGGCCGCAGCCGCGGGGCCGCACGCGCCCGTCAGCGCTCACTGAGCGGCAGCCGTTCGTGCGTCCACACGGCACGCCAGATGTCCACCGTCTCGATACCAGCGGCGATGGCCTCCTCGCAGGTGCGGCCGCCGAGTTCCGACAAGCGGAAGTCTCGCGCCCAGGAACGCGCGTAGGCGGGTCCGAAATGGCCGTCCATGCGCGACCAGAAGTCGGTGAGCCTCATGCGCCGAGCATCTTGGCCAGCGAACCGGCCTGCGCATCGCGGGCGGACCGCTCGCTGGGCACGCTGACGAAGGAGGCCAGCCAGCGCAGCGCCATGTCCACGTTGCTCTCGGAGACACTGCAGCCGCGTGCGCGCAGGGCGTCAGCGGCCAACCGACGGACACGAGGGTCACTCGCCGACCCCAGGCGCACCAGCGCCACGGCATCGTGCTCCCGGATCCCCTTGAGCGCGGGGTGCTCGGCGATGCTCGTCGCCGCGCCGGCCAACGCGCGCTCCAGGGATTCGGCCTCGACGAAGGCGCGTGCGAGGTCCCTCGTCTCGCGGTCGAGCACCAACTCGAGCAGGGCGTCCTTGTCACGCGCGTGGTTGTACAGCGTGGCCCGCGCCACTCCCCCCCGATCGGCCGCCTCCACCATGGTGAGTCCCTTGAGCCCCCGCAGGGCAATGGTCTCCAAGGCACCACGGATCGCACCCTCGCGCGCGCGGTGCATGGCATTGCGGGCGCGGATGCGGGTATTGGGGCCGCTGATGATGCCTGCGTCGCCCGGCTCCTCCAGCACCTCCACGGAGACGCCCGGCGCCGACTCCGCTTCGCTGCCCTCACCGGGAAACGACAACTGTCCGGCGATGTGCGCGGTCTCGTACTGCTTGCTGGACACGGATCAGGCTGCAGCGGGCTTGCGCGTCGGCATGGGCACGACGGTGGGGCGTTCGCGTAGCGCGATCTCCCGGGCCACCGAGGCCAGCACCTCGGACAGCGGCTCGCCGAGGGCGTTGCAGATGGCGGCCAGGCATTCGCTGCCCACCTCCTTGCGCCCCCGCTCCACCTCGGAGAGGTAGCCGAGCGACACCCGGGCCTCGGAGGAGACATCGAGGAGCGTGCGGCGCTGCTCCATGCGCAGTCGACGGAGCTCCCCGCCCAGCACCTGTCGCAACACGACCACAGCCACACCTCCCTCCGGACGTCGTCCCAACGCTACCCCCACAGGCACCTAGTTGGACGGCATATCCACAAGCGGCAGCAACGCGTCGAGCAGCATCCCCAGCACAACGAGCACCGTGCTGTGCCGTATTCCGTCCCGGTCGCCCTCGAGCGTGAGGCTGTGCGTGCGCACGCTCCCCGGGCCGGCCACAGCCACATGGACCTCGCCGACCGGATGTCCATCCTGCTCGTCCGGCCCGGCCACTCCGGTGCAGGCCAGTGCGAAGTCGGCAGCCAGCGCCGCGCGGGCACCTCGGGCCATGGCCTCCGCTACGGGGGCCTGGATGGGGCCCCCGCGCTCCAGCAGGCTCCCCGGCACGGCGAGCAGCGAGGCCTTGAGGTCGGTGGCATAGGCGACGATGCCGCCGCGGAGCACAGCGGAGGCACCGGGCACCGTCGCCAAGGTGGCCGCGATCAGTCCGGCGGTGAGGCTCTCGGCGGTGGCAACGGTCCGATTGGCCAGGCTGGCTGCGATGACGACTGCCCGCGCCAACTCGAACTCGGTGGCCGCCAGCGAGTTGTCGGACAGCGCATTCAGCGCGGCCGTGAGGTCGGCCTGCTCGTAGCCGGTCATGCCGCCCGCAACTCCCGGGCGTACACCGCGCCCGACCACAGGGTCACAGCCAGGGCCACCCAGAGCACCACGAGCCCCAACGGTTGCAGCACGCCGCCGAAGAGGCCCTCCTTGGGCCAGAAGGCCAGAGCGATGCCGACCAACTGCAGGGTGGTCTTGACCTTGCCACCGGCATTGGCCGCATGCACCATGCGGTTGCGGATGCGCAGGCGCCAGTACGTGATGCCCCATTCCCGGATGAGCAGCAGGGCCGTCGCCCACCAGGGGAAGAGCCCCAGGTAGGAGAGGATGACGAAGGCAGCGCCCGTGAGCGCCTTGTCCGCGATGGGATCCGCGAGCTTGCCGAAGTCGGTGATCTCGTCGCGCTGCCTGGCCAACTTGCCGTCATATGCGTCGGTGATCGACGCCGAGACGAAGACGGCGATGGAGACGAACCCGAACCACACGGTCTGCTGCAACGCGGTCCAGCAGAACACGGGGACCAGCGCGGCCCGCAGCATGGTGAGGCCGTTGGAGACGGTCCGGAACTGGCGCCGCGCCATCAGACGACCTTGGCGATGAGATCGACCCCGTCGCTCGCGACCACGACCGCCTGCACCAGGTCGCCCACGGCAGCCGTGGTTGCGATGCGCGTCGTGCCATCGACCTCGGGGCCCTGGAACTCGGCCCGGCCCTCCACGCCGTCGGCGTCCACGCGTTCGACGAGGACACGGACCTGCTCGCCGATGCGGTCCTCCGCGCGCTGGTTGCACAACTCGTCGACGAGTTCGCTCAGGGCCTCGACGCGGGCCTCGATCTCGTCGGCGTCGAGTGGGGACGCGAACCCCGCAGCCTCCGTGCCATCCTCGCTCGAATAGCCGAACACGCCAGCGACATCGAGTCGGGCCCGCGCGATGAAGTCGGTGAGCTCGGTGAACTCCGCCTCGGTCTCACCTGGGAAGCCGACGATGAAGTTCGAGCGCACGCCCGCAAGGGGGGCCGCCACCCGCACGCGGTCGAGGAGTTCGAGGAATTCATCGACTCCCCCGAACCGCCGCATGCGGCGCAGCACGGTGGACGACGCATGCTGGAAGGAGAGGTCGAAGTAGGGCACCACCTTCGGTGTACCCGCGATGGCCTCGATGATGCCGGTCCGCATCTCCGCGGGCTGCAGGTACGACACCCTGATGCGCTCGATGCCATCGACCTCGGCCAGGGCCGGCAGCAGGGACTCGAGCAGTCGCAGGTCGC
>DAHWFQ010000018.1:0-13807 GCA_027324895.1 Actinomycetota bacterium
GGCAAGACCACGCTGCTGCGAACACTCGCCGGCGCTGCAGCGATCCTCGGCGGCCGCGTGATCTGGCCCGACGAGTCGCCCCGTCCGCAGGCCGCCTACTTCAGCGTGGAGCTGCCGTTCGCACTGCACTGCACGCTCGAGGAGCTGATCCCGCGGGCCCCGGTGGTGGAGTCACTGGAGCTACGCGAATTCCGCGCACGCGAACTGCGCACACTCTCCGGCGGCCAACGTCAGCGGGCGATCGTCGCGCTTGCCCTCATGCACAGCAGTCCTGTCATCCTGCTCGATGAGCCGACGACCGCTCTTGACGAGCACAGCACCGGCCTGGTGCTGGACGCGATCGCTGACTCCGACAAGACGTTCCTCATCGCGTCGCACGACGCGCGCATCGGCCGTATCGCCACGGACACGTTGCATCTCGGCTAGCGGGGGCCCGGGCCGCCGCGGTCCTGGCCCTCGCTAGATGCGCGCCATGTACTTGCTCATCCAGAGCAGGTCCGCCTTCAGCTCCGCCGAGAAGGCCGCCAGGTTGTGCCCACCGGTCTGGAAGAGGACGGTCTTCACGACGGTTGGCGGAATGGGGTGCGCGAGCGCCGCGAAGGTGTTGCCGGATTGCTTGTCCTGCACGCTCTCCGTCGCCAGCAGCGCGATGTCAGGGGCCTTCTGGAGCAGCAGCGCGAGGTCGCCGGCGTCGGTGTAGCTCTGGGGGATGGTCTTGAAGTACGGCGACTCCGGGCGGGGGTAGCCCGCGATGCTGAGGGCTGCTGCGAAGATGTCAGGGTGGCGCATCGCCAACTGCGCGCCACAGTACGCGCCCTCCGAGTAGCCGCCGATGGCCCAGCCCCTGCGATCCGTGCTGGCGCGGAAGTGCGACATCACGATCTGCGGGATGGATCTCGTGAGGAAGCTCTCGATCTGCGGCTGCCCGGGCAGATCCATGCATTCAAGGTCCGGCGCGCCGGCAAGGTATTCCTGCGAGGCCACGAAGATGAAGGGGGTGCCGCCAGCCTTCACGGCCTCCTGGGCGTGCTTCTGCAGATCCATGTTGTGCAGCCAGCCCCAGGTGCTGCCGGGGTAGCCGGGAAGCAGGATGATCACCGGGAATCGGGTCTTCGCATACTTTGCCTGGAAGTACTGGGGTGGCAGCACCACCGTCATAGGGAGTGGTTGCCCGGAACCAGCGACCTTGACCGTGGTCTTGTAGGAGTGCGGGATGGTGTCCCGCGTGAACCCAGCCGGCAGGCCCTTGACCCAGGGCACGGGCACCACGCTGGCATGCGGCTTGGCCGCGGGCGCCTTGAAGGTGGCCGCTGACGCCGGGGGCGTGATCCCCAGCAGGTCATCCCAACTCGCATACAACCCGAACTGGTCGTTGATGAGGACGAGCGCCATGAGCACGGCAACCGCCTGGGACAGGACGACGAGCACGAAGTGCCCACCGACGCGCAAGGGGCCTCCGCGGTGGCGGGTGCGTCGGGCGAACACGACGGCTCCAATCGGGACCAGCACGGTCAGGATGACGAGGATCCAAGCGAGCGTGCCGCTGGTGAGCTCGGGCAGCATGCCCAAACCCTATGGTCTCGATGCGGCCGTCCGGTTGGGCCACAGGGACTTCACAGTCGTTCTTGGACGAACCCTTGCTCTTCTGCGCGACCGCCTATCTCACGATGCGGATGGTGACGCTGTAGTGCCCCTGCGCAGCCGTGCACCGCATGGCCTCGCCGCAACTCACACGCGTGGCGACGAAGCGCGCGCTGCCCAGGTGCGCCGCCCTGAAGCGCCAGAGCACGCTGCCGCAACCACTGCCGGCAATGCGACAGCCGGCGGGGGCTTTGGCGCCGGGCAGGATGGCCGTCCTCACGACCGGTCCCAGGGGTCGCAGCAACCTGCGCTGGGGCATCGATGCGGCATGCCAGTAGGTCGAGTGGAGCATGACGCTCACCAGACTCCCCAGCTTCACCTGCACGACCTTGCCGTTCACGGCCTCTCCCATGGAGATCGACGGTGCCGCGCCGGCCGGCAGGGCCATGGAAGCGGCGAGCACCACCGCCACGACGATCGAGCCGGTGCGCATGGTCGAGGTTCGAGCGGTCATGGCTTCGGGCCCACCAGGGTCAGGAAAGTTGGCATGACTGCGGCGAGGTCTCCAGCGACCAGTTCTGCTGGATGAGGTACGGCACGGTGTTGATCGTCATGTTGTACAGCGAGCCATTGCCGGCTTGGCTCGTCGCACCGAAGGTCCATGCGCACTTGTCGGCGTTCTCGTAACCGCGCTTGTCGTACCAGGCGTTGAGTTGTGGATCCGACGCCGACTCCACCAGTTCGTGGGCGATGACGGACACCATGGCATCGGCCGCGGCATTCCCGCTGGGGCTGGTCGTCTGCTCCGCGCACGCACTCATGTAGTTGCTCGGGTCACCGACGAACGAGTACTTGGTGACGACGCCACCGCTTGTGAAGTAGCCGTGGTAGCCGCAGTAGTTCGTGCCGAATCCCTTCACCGCGACGTCGGCGCTGGTGAAGACGTAGTAGAGCCCGGAAGCGTCCGGCGGGCCCACGCTGAAGTGCTGCAGGTCCTGCTGCACGACGTTGCTGGGAGCACCGCTACGGGCATTGATGCCGGCCAGCGAGGCGGTGCGCGTGTCGTAGTAGCAGCCACCTACGGATACCTGGGCCAGCACTTGCTTGAACGGGTTCTGCTGCGTGTAGTGGGTGTTGATGCCGTACCACGCGGACCCACCGATGGCAGCCAGCATGGTGGTGAGGATGTTCGGTGTGCTCCCGGTCGTGGTGTCCGTGCAGGGATCGCCAGCCCAATTGCCGTACCAGATGATGTACGAGCGCACGCTGGGCATGATGGGCCCACCGTGGTAGATGATGGGCGAGCCAGCCGCACCGGCACTCGAGCGGGCTGCGCGCGTGGGGAGCAGCACTCCGGGATTGCCCTGCCCGTCGATGAAGCGATTGCCGGATTGCGCGGCCGGCGCGGCCGTGTCGGCGGCGCTGGACTGCGCAGTCGGCAGCGCGGCGACCAAGATGGCGGCGGCTGCGATGGCGAGACGGAATCGGTTGCTCATGGCGCGCTCCTTGACGCCGACGGCTCGCTGCCCGCGAGGATGCGACGTTCGCATCGAGGCTACGCCGCTTTCGGGACTTTGGTCCCGATCCTTACATTCCCCTCACGCGGGGGCGCCGCCGGCCCTGGCCCGGAAGCCGGGATGCCCGGCACCCCCGTGGGGGGCCGGGCATCCCGACGCGCAGCCTCAGACCTGCGAGGTGCCGCGTCCCCGCGAGATGGCACGCATGATCTGGTAACCCACGACCGCGAGCAGGGTCGACAGCACGATGCCATTGAAGGTGTAGTCGCCGTGGGTGTACGTGACGTCCGAGATGCCGATGACCAGGCAGGAGGCGGCGATGAAGAGGTTCGTCGGATCGGAGAAGTTCACGCGGTTCTCGATCCAGATGCGTGCGCCGAGCAGCCCGATCATCCCGTACAGGGCGACGCCGGCACCGCCGAGGACGCCTGCCGGGACGGAGTGCAGCACCGCCCCGAGCTTGGGCGACAGCGAGAGCAGGATGGCCCCCACGCCGGCGAACATGTAGGCGAGTGTCGAGTAGACGCGCGTCGCCGCCATGACACCGATGTTCTCCGCGTAGGTCGTGGTACCGGAGCCGCCGCCGAAGCCCGCGATGGTGGTGGCGAAGCCGTCGGCCATGATGGCACGGCCCATGTCGGCGTCGAGGTCCTGGCCGGTCATGGTGGCGACGGCCTTCACGTGGCCCACGTTCTCCGCGATGAGCACGAGCACGACGGGGACGAACAGCAGCATGGCCGAGAACTTGAAGGCCGGTGCCGTCAAGGTGGGCAGGCCGAACCAGGCGGCGGCCGCGACACCCGTGGTATCGACGCCGCCCTGCGTGAGCGCGAACAGGTAGCCGACGACGAGACCGATCACGATGGCGATGCGGGCGAGGAACCCACGCGAGATCACCGACACCAGGAAGATGGTGGCGAGGGTGACGATGCCGATGGCGGGCTGCGCACTGAGGCTGCCCTTGGCGACGCCGGCCAGGTTGAGGCCGATGACGGCCACGATGGTGCCGGTGACGACCGGGGGCATGAACACCTCGATCCAGTGTGCCCCCGCGGCCTGCACGACCAGGCCCACGATGATGAGGAGCACACCCACGCCGACAATGCCGCCCAAGGCGTCGGCCATGCTGCCGCCCTTGGTGGCTGCGATCACCGGTGCGATGAAGGCGAATGAGGAGCCCAGATAGGACGGGATGCGGTTGCGCGTGACGAAGACGAACAGCAACGTGCCGATGCCGCTGAACAGCAGCGTCGTCGTGGGCGGGAAGCCCGTGAGGAGCGGTACGAGGAAGGTCGCGCCGAACATGGCGGCGATGTGCTGCGCACCGATGCCGATGGTGCGCGGCCAGCTGAGGCGTTCGGCGGGGGCCACGACTTCGCCGGGGGTGACGCGACGGCCGTCGCCGTGCAGGGTCCAACTGAACAAGGAAGCTCCTAGGAAGTCCGCGCAGGGGAAAGCGGCCTGCACCGCCACGCGTTGCACCGCAAGTTACGGCACCGGACCGGCACTGGCGGCAGTACACGCGGGCGTGTCACGACAACGCGTCGAAGGTCCCGAAGCCCGCGTGGGCCCGCCGTCCGCACGGTGGGCCCACGCCGCTCGCGCTAGAAGGCGCTGGCGTCCCCGTTGGGAGCGCCGTTGCCCGTGGGGCCGTCGTAGCCGGGGCCGGCCGTGCACAGGTACTGCGTGAGGGTGTTGGTCCTGGTGGAGCACTTGCCGTTGGAGCCCGACGTCACGTCGTAGAGCGACTGCGGGTTCGCGTAGAGCCGTGCGGCGACCTGTTCGCCGGGGGCGAAGTCGCGGCCCCGCGCGAACATGGCTGCAATCAACGGTGCGCTCACACTGGTGCCGCCGAACACGTACCAGTTCGCACCGCCGGTGCTCCCGTAGGAGTCGTAGACGGCGACGCCGGTGTAGGGATCCGCGACCGCGGCGACATCGGTGATGGTGCGCATGGCGCAGCCCGCATCAATCTGCCAGGCCGGCTTGGCGATGTAGCTGGAGCAGCCGCTGCCCGTGCCCGACCAAGCGGTCTCCGTGTCGCGGTGGCCGTCGGCGGTGAGCGAGAGGGAGGTCCCCCCGACGGCGATGACTCCCGCCGAGGTCGCGGGGAACTCCGTGCCGTAGCCGCCGTCACCCGAGGACACCGTGACCGCCACACCGGGGATGTTCCACGCAGACACCGCGAGTTCGCTGTGGCTCTCGCGCGCACCGTACGAGTTGGAGATCACCTGCGCGCCGAGCGCGGCGGCGCGCGTGACGGCCGCGGCGAGGTCGGTGAGCGATGCGGAGTTCGCGCCGACGTAGATGAGCGAGCACTGCGGGCAGATGGCCGAGGCCATCTCCAGGTCCAGCATCTCCTCCCGGCCCCAGCCGACGTTGGCGGCCACCGTGTCGATGGGCCCGCCGTCCTGGTTGTACTGCTGGAGACTCGCCTTCCCGAGCCTGAACTGCGCGCGGTACACGGCGAGGTCCGCAGCCGCAGCGGGATGGGCGTAGGCGTCGACGATGGCGATCGTCATCTTGTTCCTGCCGAAGGGTCCGTAGGCGGAGCTGAGGCTGGCCGGCGCATACCCGTAGGTGTACGACGTCATGGCGAGCGGCGCACCGGTGGCGGCGTCAGCGACGACATAGGCATCACAGGCCGCCTCGCCCCCCACAGGCAGCGCACAGACACGATGGCTGTGGCCGAAGCTGACGTTGCTGGGCCCGGCATTGGCGACCGCGGTCGCGCCGGTGAGGAGTCCGAGGAGGGCGACGACAGCGGTCGCGCCGAGCAGGCGATGAGACATGCCGGCATGCTGGCACTCGTCCCCGCGCGGAGGAGGCACGCCACGCGGACTTGGCGAAACACTAAGGAAGTTGGCAGGCGCGCCTCACGGACAGGTCGCCACGTACCCGTCAGGCTCGCTCGGCGCCGGAGCGGTGCTCGCCTTGTCGTAGACGCAGCGCGGCTCCGCGAGTTGCAGGTTGGGCCCCGCCATGCCCGGCCTGCCCTGATAGCCCCAGGAGTTGAGGGAGATGACCGGGCCGGCGCCGGCGGGCATCGCGGCCATCCACGGCCCGCCAGACGATCCGCCACCGAGCCGGCAGGCGGAGAGCCAGCGATTGACATAGGGCTCGCCGCCATAGACACCACTCACCGCCTGCAGTCCCTGCTCGCAGTACATGAGCTGCGGGTCGTACTTGTAGGTGTAGCCGATCGCATCCGTCAGCATCCCGCCGGTCACCGTGTCGGTGTCCCATGTGATGGGTAGCGCACCCAACGCATCCAAGGCGCCCGTGAACGCACCACCACCCGCATGTGCACCGGTGTTGGACACCACGTAGATGCCGTAGTCGTACGGGATGTTGCTCGGCCAGGTGGCCCGGGTCCAGTCCCCTGAGACGACGCCGTACGAGGGCTTCCAGCAGCCAAACACGTAGTCCCCGAGACAGGTCCCAGACGTGGCAGTGCCGCTCGCGGCGAGGTCGGGGATGAACATGACGTTGGTGGCGAAGGCCTTGTTCGCGTCGTCGTAGACGCAGTGGGCGGCGGTGAGGATCAGGGAGACCGCGGGGTTGGGGTTGAGGTTGGTGACCGTGGTGCCGGAGCACACCCAATCACCCCCGGCCATCGAGAAGTAGAGCCGGCCAGTGGCCGTCTCCACCGCTCCGCCCTTGCTCCACACGGCATTGGCGATGGTGCCGGTGCCGGAACCGCCGGGCTTGCCCTTGGTTGCGATGGGGGCAGGGAACCCGTTCGCGCCATAGGCGTGGAGCGCGCCGTCGCGTCCCCGTATGTACCAGTGGCCATGTGCGTCGGTGCTGATGTCGCGAGGCACGGCCGCGGCCATGCGCGCGGCCGTCCAGTAGGCGGCGACGTTGCGTGCATCGACACCATCGCCGCGCGGAGTCGCAACTGCGACCGGCGCAAGGGCAAGGCCACCCATCACGGCGATGGCGGCGATCACTACGGGATACCGGCGACTTGTCATGCCTTGAGTATCACCCTCAGGGAGGCGAAAAGCGCTTGCCGCACAACGATTCCCATGCATCTCAGGAGCTTGCATGGGGCCCCGAAAGCGGCCGCATGCAGTAGCTGGGACAGGTTCCGTGCATGCCGATCTGGACTCAGGTACTTGGGCACATCACAGACGTCAGCTTGCGGGGCAGCATGGCGTGTTCGGTCCACCATGACCGACTGCCGAGTTACTCGTCGGAGCGTCCCAATCGGCTCGGCCACCACACGCGGGCGCCGATGTCGTAGGCGAGTGCCGGGACCAGCAACGAACGCACGATGGCGGTGTCCAGCAGCACTCCGAAGGCGACGGCGAAGCCCAGTTCCGCGAGGAACACAAGCGGCAGGACCCCAAGCACCGAGAAGGTCGACGCGAGCACGACTCCAGCCGAGGTGATGACCCCGCCGGTGACTGCCAACGCCTTGAGCGTGCCCTCGCGCGTGCCGAGTCGCATCGACTCCTCGCGCACCCGTGTCATCAGGAAGATGTTGTAGTCGATGCCCAGCGCGACGAGGAACACGAACGCGAACAACGGGAAGCCGGAATCCGCACCCGCGAAATGGAACAGGTGGTCGAAGACGAGCGCGCTGGCACCGAGCGTCGCGAAGTATGAGAGCAGCACGGTGGCGATGAGCAGCACGGGCGCGAGGATCGAGCGCAACAGCAGCATGAGGATCAGCATGATGACGACGAGCACGATGGGGATGATGAGGTTCCGGTCATGGCGTGACGCATCCTGGACATCGAGGTTCTGCGCGGCCTGCCCGCCCAGCAGCGAATCGGCGCCGACCACCGTGTGCAGGCGATCACGCAGTGCGCGCAGCGCGATGACCGCGTCACCCGGTCGCGCCTGGGTCCTCATGAAGATGTCGATCGCCGCCCTGCCCTCCACGATCTGCGGAGCGCCCGTGGTCACGTCGAGGGAGCGGGTGACCGCGCGGGACACATCTGCGTCAGTGGCAAGCGCTGCCAGCGTCGGCCGCAGTGCGGACGCCTTGATGACGACGGTCGCATCCGCGGACGGGTTCACGAGTCTGTGCGCATCGAGGATCTCCAGGCCCCGCACCGCCGGAGCGTCCTTGTTCGAGAAGACATCCGTGCTCGCCAACCCATCAGCCTTCAGGGTCGTGGTCGCGCTGGCGAGGAGCAACAGGCCGATGCTGCTGATGACCCAGGTGCGCCGCGGGCGCCGACCCACCGCCCGCGAGATCCTGCCCCACATGCCCCGGGTCTCGACCAGCTCCGTGCCGAAGTGCGGCACGAAGGGCCAGAACACCTTGCGCCCCGTGAGGATGAGCAGGGCGGGCAGGAAGGTCAGCAGTACGACGAGCGCACTGATGACCCCCACAGCCCCGACCGGGCCCAGGCCGGCATTGCTCTTCAGTTCCGAGAACTGCAGGCACATGAGGCCCACCGACACCGTGGCCGCCGATGCGGCGATTGGTTCCCACACCGCGCGCAGCGCGTTGCCCATCGCGTCGTACTTGCTCTCCACATGTCGAAGCTCCTCGCGGTAGCGCGAGATGAGCAGGAGCGCGTAATCAGTGGCGGCACCGAACACCAGGACGGTGAGGATGCCCTGCGACTGGCCGTTGAGTGTGAGCACGTCGTGCTTCGCCAACTGGTAGATGACGCCCTGTGCCGTGACGAGTGCGGTGCCTGCCGAGAGCAGCGGGAGGATCCACAGGAACGGACTGCGGTACACGAGGATGAGGATGATGGCGACGACGAGCACGGTGACCCCGATGAGCACGGTGTCGATGTTGGCGAAGGCGCCGGCGAGTTCCGCGAAGATCCCGACCACGCCGGTCACGTAGCCCTTGACGCCGGGCGCTGGCGCCTCGAGGGCGGACCTGGCCTCGTCGGCGAGCGTCGGGATCTGCTTGAAGCCGGCTCCCCCACTGGCGAAGATCGAGGAGAAGTCCAACACGGCATTGACGACGTATGCGTGGCCGTCCTTGCTGGTGGCGAGCACCCGCTGCTCGGGCGTGGACGGGAAGACTGCCGGCACCCTGGTGCCGTTCCCGAGGTCCACGGTCTTCACCAACCTGCTGAGCATCGGCTTGCGCAGGGCCGTGCGGACAGCCGCATCGATGGCATCCTCGTCGCTCGGGGTCAGGACGCCCTGGGTCTTCTCGAACACGACCGTGAGCGGCAGGTCGAAGCGGCTGCCGCTCTGGAAGCGGTCGAGCAGGGCCTGCGCCTGCGCGGATTCAGCGCTGGCCGGCAGGAAGTCGGAGTTCTGGTTCTTCTGGACGTCCGCCAGCTTGCCGGACACCGGCCCGAGGATGCCGCCGATGCCGAACCAGACGACGAGCGCGATGATGGAGAAGGTGAATGCGCGGGGGCGATGCTGCCGGGTCATCTCGGCCTCTCCGTGTCCGGGCAGCCAACCGGCCGCAGCACCCACGCCCCGGTCCACCGCCGAGGGACTCCGCGTATGCGGGCCCAATGTATGCCGAGGAGTGCCTGCTCATGCGGCAGGCGTCCCCGGACGCTCCCGGGATCGCCGTCAGGGCCCGGTCCGACTTGCGATTACCCTTGTCGACGTGCCCACGCTCGCCGTCATCCGCCAACTCGACGGACTGACGCCCTACGTCGAGGGCTGGGCCCAGCAGCGGGAGATCCACGCCGAGGTCGCGGCCGGCGCACGGGCAGCGACCCTCCTGCTCGTCGAGCACGAGCCGGTGTACACCGCGGGCAAGCGCACCCGTCCCGAGGACCGGCCGGTCGATGGCTCGCCGGTGGTGGACGTCGATCGCGGTGGCCGCATCACCTGGCACGGCCCGGGCCAACTCACCGGCTACCCCATCCTGCGTCTGCCCTCGCCCGTCGACGTCATGGACTACGTACACCGCCTGGAGGCCGCCGTGATGACGATCTGCGCGCAGCTGGGTATCGACACCGAACGGCAGGACGAGCGCACCGGCGTGTGGGTGCCGGCCGACGACCGCGGCCCTTCCCGCAAGATCGCCGCCATCGGTGTCCGCGTCGCGAGCGGCGTCACCATGCATGGCTTCGCCCTGAACTGCAACAACTCCCTCGACGCCTACCATCGCATCGTGCCCTGCGGCATCCGTGATGCCGGCGTCACCACGATCAGCGAGGAACTGGGCCGGAATGTCGGCATCGCCGATGTCGTTGACCCGCTTGTCAGCGAGCTTCGGCGCGAACTGGAGGATTGGGCCCTATGAGTGAGGAGCGCCTGCTGCGCATCGAGCAGCGGAACGCCGAAGTCCCGATCGAGCGCAAGCCGGAGTGGATCCGCACGCGCGCCAAGACCGGTCCCGAGTTCCTGCAGATCCAGGCCAAGGTGCGGGCCCAGGGCCTGCACACGGTGTGCCAGGAGGCCCAGTGCCCCAACATCTTCGAGTGCTGGGAGGACCGCGAGGCAACCTTCCTCATCGGCGGCTCGCAATGCTCACGTCGTTGCGATTTCTGCACCATCGACCACGGTCGCCCCGACCCGCTGGACGTCGGCGAGCCGCAACGGGTGGCCGAGACGGTGCGCGAGATGGGGCTGCAGTACGCCACCATCACCGGCGTCACCCGTGACGACCTGGCAGACGAGGGCGCCTGGCTGTACTCCGAGACCGTGCGGCGGGTCCACGCCGTGAACCCGGGGGTGGGCGTCGAACTCCTCGCACCCGACTTCAGTGGCAAGCCGGACCTGCTCCAGACCGTGTTCGATTCGGCACCCGAGGTGTTCGCGCACAACCTGGAGACGGTGCCGCGCATCTTCAAGCGCATCCGACCGGCCTTCTCCTACGAGCGCTCGCTCGCAGTCATCTCCCAGGCCCGCGCTGCGGGGCTCGTCACCAAGTCGAACCTCATCCTCGGCATGGGTGAGGAAATGGCGGAGGTCGAGCAGGCACTGCTCGACCTGGTGGCCGCAGGCTGCGAACTGGTGACCATCACCCAGTACCTGCGCCCCTCAACCCGTCACCACCCGATCTCGCGCTGGGTCAAGCCCGAGGAGTTCGTGGCCCTGGCCCAGTTCGCGAGCGAGGCCGGTTTCAGTGGCGTCATGTCGGGGCCACTGGTTCGCTCCTCGTATCGCGCCGGTCGTCTCCACCGCCAGGCGCAGGAAGCCCGCGAACGAGGCGAGCGCGCCACCATCACCGTCGGAGTCTGACGGTTGCACGACTAGCCTTGGCGCGTGGCCAAGACTCCGAAACCCGAGAAGCAGGGCCGGATCGCGCAGATCCGCCAGACCTTCACCCTCACACGCAAGCAGGACCCGTCCATCCTCTGGCTGCTGCCGCTGAGTTTCGTCGGCACGCTCGTCCTGTTCATGCTGGTGGCCGCCTTCGCGCTCGGCTACTGGCAGTACGGCGTCATCCTGGGACTCCCGTTCGCGCTCCTGATCACGCTCTACCTCTTCGGCAACCGCGCCGAGCACGCTGCCTACGGATCGATCGAGGGCCAACCCGGCGCTGCGGCCGCGGCACTCAACTCCCTGCGCAAGGGCTGGTTCACGACACCCTTCGTGGAGGTCACCAAGAACCAGGATGCCGTCCACCGCGTGGTCGGTCGCCCCGGTGTCATCCTGGTTGCGGAAGCGCCCGAGGTCCGGGCCAAGGCCCTGCTCGCCACCGCACGCGCCCGCACCGCCCGCTTCGCCGGCGATGTCCCGATCCACGAGGTGATCTGCGGCGAGGGTGGGGTTCGGCTCACCAAGCTCAATCGCACCGTGATGAAGTTCCCACGCGTCCTGCGCCCGGCAGAGGTCACGGAGCTGCGCCGCAAGCTCGATGCTGCGCAGAAGGGGCCGTCGCTCCCCATCCCCCGCGGTCCCATGCCCAAGGGCATGCGCATGCCGCACCCGAAGTAGCCGCCGCGCAGCGGTATGGAACGCGAATGCCCCTGCAACTGCAGGGGCATTGGCATGTGCGGGACTCCCCGCGGGCTGACTAGGGGCGCGGGTTCCAGGCCTGTCCGCTGGTGAGCCCGGAGGCGTCGCGACGCCACTTGGGCAGCATCCAGAGGAACCAGATGACACCCCAGATCCCGAACGGGATGAGCACGAAGACGCCGACGGTCTGCAGGACGGACATGCCGTCGTCAGCCGCCGCGGGCAGTGGCGTGAGCGCGAGCGCGAGCGCCCCCGTGAGCATCATCGTCAACTTCCTCATGGGCAGATCGTAGGCGCGTACAGGCACAAGGTCCCGCCGGATCTGCGGAATCACCAATGCGCGCGGTACGCAAGGGCAGCAATGAGCCGATCGGCGCGCTCCGCGAGGTCAGCGCGCCCCGAAAGGTCCTCGATGGTCACGGCATGGCCCTCGCTGTCGCAGGTGGGCACCGACCAGTTCGGGTACTCGCGATTGGTCCCCGGTTGGTTCTGGGCCCGGAGGTCACCGACGATGTCGGGGAGCCCGATGGCCAGGAGCCGGGCCGGCGTCAATGCGAGGAACTTGTGCAGTCCCTCGACGACCTCCGGGTCCGTGGGTTCGCGGTCGGCGTCGATGAGCCCACGCTCACGCAGCGCCTGCACCCAGTGGCCACGTTCGCGGTCCCAGTCCCGCTGCTCGTCCTCGACGGGACGCGCGAGCAGGTGCAGCTCGTGACGGATGCGCACGTGCTCGCTGCGGAGCATGCCCAGCGTGGGCGGGAGGTCGTGCACCGTGACGGAGGCGAAGCAGAGCTCACGCCAGCGCTCGGGCTCCAGCGGCAGGCCGTGCTCGTTGTGCTCGAACCACAGGATCGAGGTCGCGAGGATCCCGCGCTGCTGCAGGTAGGTGCGGATCCAGTCCTCGACGGTGCCCAGGTCCTCGCCGACGACGAAGGCGCCGGCCCGCTTGGCCTCCAACGCCAGGATGCCCACCATGGCCTCGTGGTCGAACTTCACGAAGGTGCCCTCGTAGGGCTTGGCGCCGACGGGGATCCACCACAGCCGGAAGAGCCCGAGCGCGTGGTCGACCCGGATGCCACCCGCATGTCGAAGGATGGTGCGGAGCATGTCCCGGTAGGCCGCGTAACCGGTCTCGGCCAGGGCGTCCGGCCGCCACGGCGGCTGGGACCAGTCCTGCCCCATCTGGTTGTACATGTCCGGCGGTGCGCCCACGTTCATCGTCTTGGCGAGCACGTCCTGCAGCGCCCAGGAATCGGCGCCGTCGGGGTGCACACCGACCGCCAGGTCGTGGACGATCCCCGCCCGCATTCCCGCACCGCGTGCCCGGGCCTGCGCCGCAGCGAACTGCTCGTCCAGGATCCACTGGCACTTCCGATGGAACTCGATGCGGTCGGCGAGCAGCACCGCCTCCGCTTCCACGGCGTCCCCCTTGGGGTGCCGCAGGCCGTCGGGCCAGAGCTGGCTGGCCGTCCCG
Organism: Actinomycetota bacterium; assembly: GCA_027324895.1. Lineage (GTDB taxonomy): Bacteria > Actinomycetota > Actinomycetes > S36-B12 > UBA5976 > JAKALQ01. Next base: position 13,429 of record DAHWFQ010000018.1, read on the forward strand.
TACTTCTCCGCGAAGGCGCACCAGCGTGCGAAGACCGTGAGGCCAGCGCCCTCATGTGCGCAGTAGGCGTCGAAGGACGCCTGCCGTTGCGGTGACAGCGGCGCAGAGAACACGGTTGCGAGCGCGGTCGCCTTCATCTCCCAGATGGGATCGCGGTCGATGAGGTCGGCCGTCGAGTCGGGTAGGACGGCGATCATGGCCACCGCCGCGATCGTCATCTTCTTGAGCGCGACCAATGACTCGTACTCGGGGATGTCCTCGATGCGGATGTAGATGGGGTTGAAGTAACGCCGGGTGGCCGGCAGATAGGGCGATGGCTCGATCGGCGTCTTGGGTTCCGCCGCGTGCATGGGATTCACCAGCACGAAGCTGCCGCCGC
>DAHWFQ010000041.1:0-7355 GCA_027324895.1 Actinomycetota bacterium
GGCCGCGCAGGCGGCGAGCACGGCCACCACGAGCGACGGGTTGTGCAGCCGGCCGTCGAGCACGGCGTCGCGCAGGTCGTCCAGCGCGACCCACTCGACCGGCATGTCCCGCTCCTCGCCGTGCCGGGCGTGCTGGTCGCCGTCCGAGCGCCGGACCCCGCGGGCCAGGTAGATGCGCAGCGCCTCGTCGGACATGCCGGGCGAGGTGCAGAAGTCGACGAGCACCGACCAGGACGCCGCCTCGTGGTGGGTCTCCTCCCACAGCTCCCGGCGGGCCGCCACCAGCGGGTCCTCGCCGGCGACGTCGAGCAGGCCGGCCGGCACCTCCCACAAGGTGGCCTCGACCGGGTGCCGGTACTGGTGGACGACGAGCACCCGGTCGGTGTCGTCGACCGCGAGCACGGCCACCGCCGACGGGTGCCGGACGACGTCGCGGGTGACCTCCTCGCCGCTGGGCAGCCGCACCACGTCGGTGACGACGTCCCAGACCCGGCCCCGCATCCGCAGGGCCGAGGAGACGACCGGGTGCGATCCGGCGACGTCGGCCAGCGGCTCGACCGGCTCGGTCACGGGGTGGGCACGACGTCCGGCAGCACGACGTCCGCGCCCATCTGCCGGGCCAGCGCGGCCCGGATCAGGCCGCGGAACAGCGGGTGCGGCCGGGTCGGCCGGGACCGGAACTCCGGGTGCGCCTGGGTGCCCACGTAGTACGGGTGCACCGACCGGGGCAGCTCGACGTACTCCACCAGCCGACCGTCCGGCGAGGTGCCGGAGAACACCAGTCCGGCCTCCTCCAGCCGCGCGCGGTAGGCGTTGTTGACCTCGTAGCGGTGCCGGTGCCGCTCGTCGACGTACGGCTGGTCGTAGGCCTCGCGGACCACCGAGCCCTCGGCCAGCTTGGCCGGGTACAGCCCCAGCCGCATGGTGCCGCCCATGTCCCGCTCCCCCGCGACCACGTCGCGCTGGTCGGCCATGGTGGCGATCACCGGGTGCTGGGTGGCGTCGTCGAACTCCATCGAGTTGGCGCCGTCGAGGCCCGCGACCGACCGGGCGTACTCGATGACCATGCACTGCAGGCCCAGGCACAGCCCGAGCGCGGGGATGCGCTGCTCCCGCGCGTAGGTCAGCGCGCCGAGCTTGCCCTCGATGCCCCGCACCCCGAACCCGCCCGGCACGCACACCGCGTCGACGCCGTCCAGCTCGCGGGCCGCGCCCTCGGGGGTGCCGCACTCGTCGGAGGGCACCCAGCGGATGGTCACCTTGGCGTCGTTGCCGAAACCGCCCGCGCGCAACGCCTCGGTGACCGACAGGTAGGCGTCCGGCAGGTCGACGTACTTGCCCACCAGGGCGACGGTGACCTGGTGCTTTGGATGATGCACCACGCCCAGCAGTGCATCCCAGCGCTCCCAGTTCACATCTCGCGCCGGCAAGGACATGCGCCGCACGATGTAACGATCGAGTCCCTCGTTGAACAGCACCTTGGGGATGTCATAGATGCTGGGCGAATCGACGGCTGCCACGATGGCCTCGGTATCGACGTCACACATCAACGAGATCTTGCGTTTGATGGCATCGGGCACCACCCGATCGCAGCGCAGCACGATGGCATCAGGCTGGATGCCGATACTGCGCAGGGCGGACACCGAATGCTGCGTGGGCTTGGTCTTGAGCTCCCCGCTCGGGCCGATGTAGGGCAGCAGGCTGACATGGATGAAGAAGCAGTTGTCGCGACCGATCTCGTGCCGCACCTGCCGTGCCGCTTCCAGGAAGGGAAGTGACTCGATGTCGCCGACCGTGCCACCGACTTCGGTGATCACGACATCCACATCGGGCCCGCCCATGGCGCGGATCCGCGACTTGATCTCGTTGGTGATGTGTGGAATGACCTGCACGGTGTCGCCGAGATACTCCCCCCGACGCTCGCGCGCGATGACATTGGAGTAGACCTGCCCGGTCGTGACGTTGGCGATGCGATTGAGGTTGACGTCGAGGAAACGCTCGTAATGACCGATGTCGAGATCGGTCTCGGTGCCGTCCTCCGTGACGAACACCTCACCGTGCTGGAAAGGGTTCATGGTGCCCGGATCCACGTTGATGTACGGGTCCAGCTTCTGCATGGTCACGCGCAGGCCACGGGCGGTGAGCAGGTTGCCGAGGGAGGAAGCAGTGAGGCCCTTACCGAGCGAGGAGGCGACGCCACCGGTCACGAAGATGTGTTTGCTGGTCGTCATGCGATCTCCCGTGGATCTCCTGAGCGGCCTGCGCTCAATGGGGCGGCGTCCGCTCCACGGGGTGCCAGCCTAACAGTCCGGGCACTCAGCGGCCCATCCGCCGCGCGGCCGCCGCGGCTGCCAGCAGTTCCTGCGCATGGGCAGTGGCGGTCGCGGAGTCCTCCATGCCGGAAAGCATGCGCGCCAATTCTCGAGGCCGCTCGGATTCGGTCAGCGCCCGGGCTTCCGTCGTGGTCTGCCCGGCCGTCACCACTTTCTCCACCAGCACGTGTGCATCGGCGAAGGCCGCCACCTGGGCCAGGTGCGTGACCACGATCACCTGCTGCGTCCGTGCAAGATGCGCCAGGCGCCGCCCCAACTCGATGGCGGCTCGACCACCGACACCGGCATCGACCTCGTCGAAGATGAAGGTGCGGGCCTGCTCAGGTACGGTGGCCGTCTCGAGCGCCAGCATGACGCGCGAAAGCTCTCCGCCCGATCCCACCGCTGCCAGCGCTTGCTCCGGCTGTCCGGGATTGGCGCTGAACCGGAACTCAATCACATCGTCGCCGGTTGGGGTGGGCTCACCAACACGAGCGACCTGGATGGAGAAGAGGGCGTTGACCAGACCCAGTTCGTGAAGTTCCGCTGCCACCCGTTCGCCCAAAACGACGGCCGCTGCGGCACGGGCATCATGCAAGCGGGCACACACCAACTCCTGCTCGGCCAGCGCATGCTCTGCCAACTGCCGCAGCTCGGCAACCCGTTCCTCGGGGTCGCGCGCCAGGGAGAGTGCACTCGATGCCTCCTGATAGCGGCCCATGAGTTCCTCGAGACTGCAAGCATGGCGACGCAAGAGGGCGCCGATCTGGCTGCGTCGGTGCATGAGCGTGTCCAGGACATCCGGTTCGGCATCGAGGCCGTCGAGATAACGGTCGATCTCGTGACCGAGCACTTGCACCTGTTCCAGCAGCTCGATCACGCGTGACGTCCAGGCCACGAACTCGGGCGCCTCAGTGCGTTGCTCGAGGTTGCGGCGCACCTGCCCGAGCAGGGTGGCCACATCGGTGAGCTCGCTGTCCTCGCCTTCGGTGAGCAGCGCGAGCGCGGTTCGCGCACTGCGCACGATGGCATCGAGCGCGGTGACGACGGCGATGCGGGCATCGAGCTGTGCATCTTCGGCCGGCGCGGGCGCGACCGATTCGAAGTCATCCACCAACGCCTGTAAGGCCGCGATCCGGGTTGCACCGCTGGCCTGTACGTCCAGCGCCGCGGCCAGCGCGGCCTGCGCGTTTCGCGCGTTCTGCCAAGCCGCGCGCTGGATCGGCAGCAGTTCCTGAATCGCGGCATCGCTGGCATCGAGCAGGCTGCGTTGCTCCGAGCTTCTCGTGAGGCGGGTCTGCCCGTGCTGCCCGTGCAAGGTGACGACTCCGGCAACGATGTCCGCCAGCACCGAGGCGGCGACCGTTCGGGAACCGACGACGGCCCGCGAACGCCCCCCTATGGTGCGCGTGACGATGACTTCGTCGTCCTCGACGCGCGCACCCATCTCTTCCAGCGCAGCGCGGGCTTCGGACGGCACCACGAGGGCACAATCGATCACGGCCTCGGCCGCTCCATGACGGACCAGACCGACGTCAGGCTTGGCGCCCAGCAATTGCGAGACGGCGGTCGTGATGAGGGTCTTACCAGCGCCCGTTTCGCCGCTGAGCACGGTCAGGCCGGGTGCGAATTCCAGACGGGTACTCGCGATGACACCCAGGTTTGCGATCGCCAGTTCGCGAATCACGCCTGCTCCCGGTTACGCCAACCGGTGACCGGCAGCTGGAATTTCGCCACCAGCCGATTGGCAAAGGGCGCACGCTTGATGCGCGCGAAGCGCACCGGGTGTTCGCTCTGTTCGATCATGACGTGTGCCCCGGGCTGGGCCTGGGTGTTCCGGCGTCCATCACAGACCACGATGGCCGGAGCCAGCTCGTCGGTGATGGCGATGTCGATCGGCGCGGACGGCGCAGTGACCAGCGGACGGGCGAACAACGCATGTGCGGCAACCGGAACCAGCAGGTGGGCATCGACGGCGGGCCAGATGATGGGACCGCCGGCGCTGAAGGCGTAGGCGGTGGAACCGGTGGGCGTCGCGCAGATAAGGCCGTCGCCGGCCCAAGCCATGACCGGATGGCCTTCGACCGAGACGATGACTTCGAGCATGCGGTCGCGCAGTGACTTCTCCACGGCAACCTCGTTCAGAGCCCAGGAACTCCACTCGCTGCCATCGGGATTCACAACGCGCACGGCCAGCGCACGGCGGTTCTCCACGGTCCAATCCCGCTGTTCGATGACAGTGATGAGTTCGTCGACATCCGAGGCCTCGAGCTCGGCCAGGAAGCCGACCCGCCCCAAATTGAGACCGAGCAGCGGAACCGTCGTGTCCCGGAACATCTCGGCCGCGCGCAGGATGGTGCCATCGCCGCCGAGGACGATGACGAGTTCATTGCGTTCGGGATCGATGGCAGCGAAGCCCTCAAGATCGTGCTGATCACCAGCGACGGCCACCTCAATGCCCGCGGCCTGCAAGCGGTCGGCGATCTCGCGGGCGAGCGGGGGTACATCCTCGCGGTTGGCGTGCATCACCAGACAGACCTGTCGGGTCACTGGGGCCCCTCCGATACTGCCTGCGCTACGAGTTGTTCGATTTCCGTGTGCAATGCAACTCCACGGCTGGCCCACACAAAATACTCGACATTGCCGCTGGGACCCGGTAGCGGACTGGCGACAATGTCTCGCACTCCCGCGCCAGCCTCCTGCAGCGCGTGCGCAACCCCCATCACCGCCTGGGCGCGCAGCGTGGGATCGCGCACCACGCCCTCGCCCGCCAGTTCCCGTCCCACCTCGAACTGCGGCTTCACCATGAGCACCAGGTCGCAGTTGGCGGTCGCCACAGCCATGAGCGCGGGCAGGACGGTGCGCAGCGAGATGAACGAGAGATCAGCGACGATGAGCTCCGGCGCGAACGCCAATTCGCCGGGCTGGAGATAGCGGATATTGGTGCGCTCGTAGACATGCACGCGTTCGTCATTGCGGATCGGCCAGGCCAGCACGCCATACCCGACGTCCACTGCCAGCACCTTGCGAGCGCCGCGTTCCAGCAGCACCTGGGTGAAGCCACCCGTGGATGCTCCGGCATCGAGTGCCAGTCGATCTGCCACCGTCAAACCGGCCGCTTCGAAGCGATCGAGTGCTCCAATGAGCTTGTGGGCGCCGCGGGAGACATAGTGATCGACCTCGGCGTCCAGCAGCCTGATCGAGACCTCGTCGCGGACCTGGCTGGCCGGCTTGGTGGCGCGAATCCCGGCCACTTCGACTCGGCCCTGCTCGATGAGTTCCTTGGCCGCCTCGCGGGAACGTGCCAAACCCCGCCGTACGAGTTCCGCGTCGAGTCGCCGCAGCATCAGTGGCCGGTCGCGTCCGCCAGAGCATCGTGCAAACGACGATGGACGTCCTCGAAGACCTGTTGATGTTCCGAGAGCGGCAGCTCTGCCAAGGACTTTACGAGCTCGGCAGCGGAATCAACGCGGATGTCGCCCGTGGGCGACCACACCGTAGGCACTGCCAGCGACAGTTGATCCTCTTCGAGTTCGGACATGGTCACACCGTACCGTGCCGCAGCGGCCGAATATCGATCAGTGGAGAAGCGTCCGTGGGGAAAGCCAGCGGCGGATCCAGCGGCTGATGCTGCCAGGAGGCGTTGGCCGCGGCCACCACCGCTTGCACCGTGGGATGTTGCGACGAGCACTCCACGCGTCCCTCGACCCAACCCAACTCCACCACCGGCCGCTGCAGGGAGCGCAGATCCTGGGCCACAAAGCTGGGCCAGTCCGCGAATGGCCGCGCCGCCAGGTCTTGCGGTCCATGGACGCCCGTGAACACCAGCAGCGATTCGATGCCGGCGGCAATGGCGCCGTCGATGTCGGTGTCGAGTCGGTCTCCGATCACCAGGGCCCGCGTGCCGCCGACCCGCTCCAGTAGGGCTTCGAAGAGTGCGGGCTGTGGCTTGCCGATGACTTCCGGCGCCCGACCCGTGGACCGTTCGAGAAGCCCGACCATGGCCCCGTTTCCCGGCGCCCGGCCGAAGGGAAGCGGAACCGTGGGATCGGTGTTGGTGGCCACCCAACGCTTACCGCGGTCGATGGCCCAGTGGGCTGCCGCCAGATCGAACCAGGCCACCAGCGGCCCGTAGCCCACCATGACGGCGGCACACTGATCCGCGACTCGGCTGGATTGGGCCAGATCCGCGCTCGCGCGCAGGGGCAGCAGGCCTTCGGCGGTGAGCGCCTCAGAAACTCCGGCTCCTCCCACGGCAAGTACCGGGCTGCCTGTCGGCAATTCCTGTGCCAGAAAGGCCGCCGCCGCCTGGGCGCTCGTCATCACGTCATCAGGCTGGATCGCCAGCCCCAGTTGCTGCAAATGCCGTGCAACCTCTGACGAAGGGCGATTGGCGTTGTTGGTGGCGGCGGCGAGGCGCGTCCCCTCTGCGGCCAAGGCGTTCAGTGCGGTAATCGCGTGCGGAACGGCGTCCGGCCCGATGTACACGACCCCATCAAGATCCAGAATCGCGGTATCGAAGCGCATGCCGAAACCCTATGGGAGGTGGCAGGCAGGTAGCGGTGTCGGCGGCAAGTTGCAGTGCATTGCCGCACCGGGTCATGTCACCCGCCGCACCACTTCCGCCTGTACCTCGTAGCGGCTGGCTACTCCTTGTGCCGAGCGCCAGAAGCGCCGGTGCAGCTCGCCCTCGACCGTGACCTCGGAACCGGGTTCGAGTTTCAGGACCAGCCTCCGCAAACGAACGCTGGTCACCGCACAATCGATGGTGTCCACACGGGTGCTGTCCGCCCGCGGGACCACCAGTCGAAAGGCGACGACCACATCGCCGCTGGGCAGTTCCCGTTGCTGCGGAACTCCGCTGATTCGTCCTTGCAGTGTGCAGTTGTTCATCTTGACCTCCACGGCGAACCTAGGAAGCGCTGCTGACAACAAAACGAAGCGCCACCGATCCCTGTTGAGGATCGATGGCGCTTCAGTGGCTGTGGATCACACCTCGATGGCGACTGCGCGATCTGCGGCGTCGGTGAGATCGTCGGCGTC
>DAHWFQ010000044.1:0-3234 GCA_027324895.1 Actinomycetota bacterium
CGCTGCTGGCGCGCATCCGCGGCCTTGGCGAGCGCCGCATCCCGGGCTTCAGGCGTCTGGCTCGGCAGCATCACAGGTCCAATGCGATCTCGGCGGCGGCCCGTGCGGGATCCGCAGCCGCGGTGATGGGACGGCCGATCACCACCATATCCGCTCCATCGGCAAGCGCCTTCGCGGGCGTGGCGACACGCCTCTGATCCCCCGCCTCCGCCCCCGGCGGGCGCACCCCGGGCGTGATGAGCGTGACGTCCGCGGGCACCACCGCGCGAATCGCAGCGACCTCCAGCGGGGAGCAGACGATGGCGCGGGCACCCGCTGCGACGGCCAGGCGGGCCAGTCGGACCGCGGCCTCCAATGCGCCGTCCTCGATGCCGATCGACCGCAGGGCCCGTTCGTCCATCGAGGTGAGGATGGTGACGGCGGTGATGCGCGTGCCCGGTAGTGCGCCGGCCGCAGCGGCGATCATCTCCGCACCCCCCAGTGCGTGCACGGTCAGGTACTGCGGCGCGAAACGGGCCACCGAGCGGGCCGCACCTGCCACCGTGTTCGGGATGTCGTGCAACTTGAGGTCGAGGAAGAGATCGCACCCGGTGTCGCGCACCGCCGTGATCGCTGCATCCCCGTCGCGAAGGTAGGTCTCGAGGCCCACCTTCAGGGTGGACACGTGCGGGGCCACCGCGACCGCCCACCGCTCGATGGTGATGAGGTCCGGGCCATCGAGGGCAACGGCGATCGGAGCCTTCGTCATGTTCGTCTCCTATGCCGGTCGGTGTGCGATGCCGATGGCGGCGCGCAGGCTGGTGAAGCCGTGCGCCGCGATTTCGTCGGTGAGTTCGTTCTGGATGCGCAGCGGCGCCGACGGGTCGTTGAAGATGGCGGTCCCGACACTCACGGCAGAGGCACCGGCGGCGATGAACTCGAGGGCATCGCGACCCGTGCGGATGCCGCCCATGCCGAGGATCGGCACCTGCGGCATGGCGGCATGCACCTGGTACACGGCCCGCACCGCAACCGGCCGGATGGCCGGGCCCGAGAGACCGCCGGTGCGTCCTCCGAGATGTGGGCGCAGCGTCACCGGATCGATGACCATGCCGAGCAGGGTGTTGATCATGGCCAGGCCGTCCGCCCCCGCCTCGATCACCGCATGCGCGATCTCGACGATGTCCGTGACATCCGGGGAGAGCTTGGCGAGCAGCGGAATCCCCGGCGCCGCGTGCTTCCGCACCTCCGCCACCACTTCCGCGGCGCTTCCTGCATGGCAGGCGAACACCAGGCCGCGGTTGGCCACATTGGGGCAGGAGATGTTGATCTCGATGCCGGCGATCCCCTCCACCATGCGCAGCCGACGGGCCAGGCGACCGAACTCGAGCACGTTGTTGCCCGCGATGGAGACGATCGTGCGGGCACCGCGCTTGCGCAGCCAAGCCAGGTCGTGCTCGATGAACGACTCGATGCCCGAGCCCTGCAGGCCAATGGAGTTGATCATGCCGCTGGGAGTCTCCGCCATGCGCGGAGTGGGCCTCCCCGAACGGGGCTCCAGCATGATGCTCTTGGTGACGACGGCACCGATCGCCGTGATGTCGAAGTAGGGGTCCAGCTCGCGTCCGTAGCCTGCGCACCCGCTCGCGGTGAGCACCGGGGCCGGCAGTTGCAGCCGGGCCAGTGCGGTGGAGATGTCCACGGCCATGTCAGTGCCCCGCTGACGTCGGCGCGCCAAGTGCGTCGTCGGGCACTGTGCCCACGGCGTCCCAGCGCACACGATCACCGCGGAACACCGGGCCATCGGTGCAGGAACGCACCATGCGCGTCACCCCGTCATCGCCGATCACCGGCAGCACGCAGGTCATGCAGACACCGACGCCGCAGGCCATGGCCTCCTCGACGGCGCACTGCGCGATGGCGCCGGTGGAAGCCGCCACCTTGGAGACGGCTCGCAGCATGCCCATGGGCCCGCAGGCGTACACGACCGCGGAATCCGCGCGCCGCATGACATCCGGCAGCACGTCACTCACCAGGCCCTGGAAGCCCTGTGTGCCATCGTCGGTGGTGACCGTGATGGAGTCGGCCATGCGCTTGAGGTCAAGGACGCCGTAGAGCTTGGATTCCGTCGACGCGCCGACCACGACGTCCACCCGACATCCGCGTGACCGGAGTTCCTCGGCCAACGCGATCATCGGCGCCGCGCCGTAGCCACCCGCCACCAGCACGCAGGGCACGGCCTGCTTCGGCAGCTGGAAGGGCTTGCCTAGTGGCGCCACCATGTCCACCACCGTGCCCTCGGGTTGGGCGACGAGCCACTTCGTGCCAGGGCCCTTCGCCGACACGATGAGTTCGATGCTCGTGCCGGCGGACGTCTTGGCGTGCGCGCGGTGGATGGAGAAGGCACGACGCAGCAGCATCGCCGAATCGGGGCCACCGACAGCCAGTGCCGCAAAGTGCCCCGGGCGCACTGGCCCGATCTCGGCGGAGGTGATGAAGACGAGGTGGCGGTACTCCCCCACGGCGCGGTTCGCGGCCAGGCGTGCACGGAACTGACTCATGCGCGCGTCCGTGCGATGTCGAGGCCGTACTCCTGCAGGGACTTCACCTGCATCTCCTCGGTCTGCTCAGACACGATGGCCTGCACAGCCGCGCGCAGGCCATTCACGGTGGTGATGGAGGGGATGTCACGGAGCACGACGGCGGTCCGGATCTCGTACCCATCCGAGCGCGCACCAGACCCGACCGGCGTGTTCACGACGAGCGCGATCTCGCGATCGAGGATCCGCTGCACGATCGTCGGCTCACCGTCCGGACCGGGGCCCTGCGAGTACTTGCGCACGACCGTCACCTCGACGCCGTTGCGACGCAGGATGTCCGCCGTGCCCTCGGTGGCGAGGATCTCGAACCCGAAGTCGGCAAGGCGCTGCACGTACACGATGACGTGGCGCTTGTCGCGATCCGCCACCGAGACGAAGACCCGGCCGCTCGTCGGGAGCGGGTGGTTGTACGCCGCCAACTGCGACTTGGAGAAGGCGCGTGCGAAGTTCACATCGATGCCCATGACCTCGCCGGTCGACTTCATCTCCGGGCCGAGGATGGTGTCGACGCCCTGGAAGCGACCGAAGGGCAGCACCGCCTCCTTGACCGCCACCGGCGCGCCTGGGCACGTGCTCGAAGAAGCGGTCGTAGTAGCCACCGCCTTGGCCGATGCGCGCACCGCTCCGCTCCATGCCCAGGCCGGCATGTCGTCGT
>DAHWFQ010000070.1:0-3574 GCA_027324895.1 Actinomycetota bacterium
CCCCTGCTCATCAAGACCCAGTTCCCGAGCGTCCCCGCCGCAAACGTGGCCTTCCTGGGTGCGCTCCTCGGGTCACTCGCCCGACCCCTCGGCGGTCGGCTCGCCGATCGCCTCGGAGGAGCCCGCGTCACCCTGGCCACCTTCATCGCCATGGGCGTCGGCGTACTGGGCGCCATGCGTGCGCTGAGCATGCACAGCTTCGGTCTCTTCCTCGCCTCGTTCCTCCTGCTCTTCATGAGCACCGGCCTGGGCAATGGTTCGACGTATCGCATGATCCCCGCGACCTTCATGCGTGAGGCCGAGGCGACGGTGTCCGGCAGAGCGCGTGCCCGTCGTGAGTCGGCTGCCGCCATCGGCATCATCGCTGCGGTGGGAGCCTTCGGTGGCTTCCTCGTGCCGCGCACCTATGCCTGGTCGACGAGCACCTTCGCCTCCATCGTCCCTGCCCTGCGCGTGTATGTCGCGCTGTACGTCGTGATGTCGGCAGTCACCTGGTTCCACTTCGTGCGCAAGGGCAGCCGTTTCGGGACCGCCCGCATCTAGTCCTTGTTACACGTCGATGTACCGATGGAAACCCTTGTGAAACCTGAGGTTTCTACTGTCGCCGTGAAGGCGGCACAGACGAAGGGCAGCACCCACGCACCAGCCACGACGAAGGGAGACCCCATGCATTCCACGCGGACGACGAGCGGGCTGACCATGACCGTGGCGACGCACTGCCCCTACTGCGCACTGCAGTGCGGCATGACGCTGACAGCGGACGAGCGCTCGTCGGTGGGCATCGAGGGTCGTGAGTTCCCCACGAACCGCGGTTCCCTGTGCCAGAAGGGCTGGACGGCAGCGGAGCTTCTCGACAACCCGGAGCGGATCACCGTCCCCTTGGTGCGCGAGCGCCAAGGGGACCGCTCGTCCGCACTCGTACCCACGTCCTGGGACGCGGCACTCGACGCGGTCGCGGCCCGCCTGCGCGAGACGCGGCAGGCGCACGGTCCGGATGCGGTTGCCGTGTTCGGTGGTGGTGGGCTCACCAACGAGAAGGCCTACGCACTCGGGAAGTTCGCACGGGTCGCGCTGCGCACGTCGCAGATCGACTACAACGGCCGCTTCTGCATGTCGTCCGCGGCGGCTGCCGGCAATGCGGCCCTCGGCATCGATCGCGGACTGCCCTTCCCTCTCACCGACCTCAGGGAGACGGGTGCTGTGCTGCTCGTCGGCAGCAACCTCGCCGAGACCATGCCGCCCGCGGTGCAGCACCTCGTGGCAATGCGCGAGCGGGGCGGGCTGCTCATCGTCATCGACCCGCGACAGACGCGCACCGCGCAACTGGCGGACCTGCATCTGCAACCGGTGCCCGGAACCGATCTGGCGCTGGCGCTCGGGCTCCTGCACATCCTCTGCGCCGGGGCACACTTGGATGTCGACTACATCGAGGCGCGCACCACGGGCTTCGCCGAAGTGCGAGCGACCGTGCAGTCCTACTGGCCGGAGCGCGTCGAACGCATCACCGGCGTGCCATCGGCACAACTCCGCCGTGCGGCCGCCTGGCTGGCCGCCGAGTCGCCGGTGCGGGGAGGGCGCGGCGTCTTCGTGCTCAGCGGGCGCGGCGGCGAGCAGCACGCATCCGGCACCGACACCGTGCACGGCTTCATCAACCTGGCCCTGGCCCTGGGACTCCCCGGCCGACCCGCCTCCGGCTTCGGCACGCTCACCGGCCAGGGCAACGGTCAGGGCGGTCGGGAGCACGGTCAGAAGGCCGACCAACTCCCGGGGTATCGCAGCATCAACGACCCGCGGGCGCGCGAGCACGTGGCGGGGGTGTGGGGGGTGCCCGTCGACTCGATCCCCGGACCGGGCCGCTCCGCCTTCGAACTCCTCGACGCGCTGGGCACACCGGCGGGCCCCCGCGCACTGCTGCTCATGGGCAGCAATCCCGTCGTCTCCGCACCGGACGCCAACCGCGTCACCAAGCGCCTGCATGCGCTGGACCTGCTCGTCGTCTCGGACTTCGTGCTGTCGGAGACGGCCGCCCTGGCCGATGTGGTGCTGCCGAGCACGCAGTGGGCGGAGGAGGACGGCACCATGACGAACCTCGAGGGTCGGGTCATCCGGCGACGTGCCGTGCGCACGCCCGCGGGTGCTGCCCGCTCCGATCTCGCCATCCTGAACGGGCTCGCGGCCCGCCTGGGTTCCGGCGTCGACTTCCCGGCCGATGCCTTCCCCACCGACGCGGAGACGGTGTTCGCCGAACTGGGACGCGCAAGTGCCGGCGGCCGAGCGGACTACTCACGCATCACCTACGGCCGGCTCGACGCCGAGGACGGCGTCTTCTGGGGTGACGAGCGCATGTTCACCGAGCGCTTCCCCACCCCCGACGGCCGCGCCCGCTTCCATCGCGTCGAGCAGGCGGCCACCGCCGAGGATGTCGACGACGAGTACCCGCTCATCCTCACCACCGGCCGCTTGCTTGCTCAGTACCAGTCGGGCGCGCAGACGCGACGCGTTGCGGCGCTCGTCGAGGCCGCGGCGTCACCCTTCGTCGAAATGCACCCTTCCATCGCGGAGGCGTGCGGTTTGCTTGAGAACAGCACTGTGCGCGTGAGCACGCGTCGGGGCAGCGCCGACGCAGTGGCGCGACTGACGGCCACCATGCGCGTCGACACCATCTTCATGCCCTTCCATTGGGCGGGAGCAGGACGCGCGAACTCGCTCACCATCGCCGCCCTCGACCCCACCTCGCGCATGCCGGAGTTCAAGGCCTGCGCTGCCCGCATCGACGCGGTGGAGGTGGCCGCATGACGCAGCAGCGACTGGTGATCGTCGGCGCCGGCATGGCGGGCACCCGTCTGGCGGAGGAGGTGAGAGCCCGCGACACGGATTCCCATTGGGAGACAACACTCATCGGGCGCGAGGCCGACGAGCCCTACAACCGCATCCTGCTCTCCGAGGTGCTCGCAGGGACGCACGACGCAGAGGACCTGCGGTTGTTGCCCGACGATGATGGCGACGGTGTTGGTCGCATGCTCGGAACGCGGGTCGTGGCCATCCACCGATCGACGCGCACCGTGCACCTGTCGACCGGGGCGATCCTCCCCTACGACCGTCTGGTGCTGGCCACGGGCAGTGTGCCGATCCTGCCGCCGCTCTCGGGGCTGCGCAGCGCGAGCGGTGGGCTGCAGGAGCAGTGCTTCGCCTTCCGTACCCTCGACGACTGCCGCGGCATCATCGAAGCGGCCGCGCATGCCAAGCGGGCCGTGGTCATCGGTGGCGGCCTGCTCGGCCTGGAGGCGGCACGCGGCCTCGCTGGCCGGGGCATCGCCGTTGAGGTGCTGCACGCCGGCCAGTGGCTCATGAACAACCAACTCGACAGCGAAGCAGGCGAGGTCCTCGCGCGCACACTGTCGCGACTCGGAATCCAGTGCTACCTCGAGGCAGCGGCGCGCGGCATCAGGGTGGACGACGGGGGACGGCTCACCGGTGTGCGCCTCGCCGACGGGTATGTGCTCGACTGCGACCTCGTCGTGTTCGCCGCTGGCGTACGGCCGAACACGCAGCTCGCCCGCGACGCCCGTCTCGA
>DAHWFQ010000072.1:0-9879 GCA_027324895.1 Actinomycetota bacterium
GCGGCGCTCGACGCCGGCACGGTATGGGTCAACTCCCACCTCATCCTCTCGAGTGAAGTGCCGTGGGGCGGATTCAAGGGCTCGGGCTACGGCCGCGACCTCTCGATCTACGCGCTCGACGACTTCTCGCGCACCAAGCACGTGATGCACAACCACGGTGCCTGAGGCCAGCGGGTGCCATGATGTGGTGCCCGCGCTGGGCGTGCGCGGCGTCGAGCGGTCGCAGATGGTCACGCTCAACGCAGTTCTTGCGCTTGCGCACATGGCGGCACTGGTCGCCTCGTCGTGGGCACTCTAGGTTTCCGCCATGCAGAAGCTGCTGATCGCCAACCGTGGGGAGATCGCGATCCGTGCCGCGCGGGCAGCGCGAGAGCTTGAGGTCCGATCCGTCGCCGTGTACAGCGCCGAGGATCGCAAGGCCCTGCACCGACAGATAGCGGACGAGGCGTATCAGGTCGGCGCCCCGGGACACCCCGTTCGGAGCTACCTCGACATCGAGGCACTGGTGGAAACCGCCCTGCGTGTGGGTGCCGATGCGGTGTACCCCGGGTACGGCTTCCTGTCGGAGTCGGTGCAGTTCGCGAGTGCGGTCACCGCGGCAGGGTTGACCTGGGTGGGCCCCAGTCCGGAGACGCTCTCGCTCACCGGTGACAAGGTCCGGGCGCGCAATGCGGCGATGGCAGCCGGCGTGCAGGTGCTGCAAGCCTCGGAATCGCTGGCGACGGCAGCGGAGGCCACCGCGGCTGCGGAGCGCATCGGCCTGCCGGTATTCGTGAAGGCCGCGGGTGGTGGAGGCGGCCGCGGGCTCCGCAGGGTGTTCGACCTGCATGAGGTGGGGCCGGCCTTCGAGACGGCGCAACGTGAGGCAGCGGCCGCCTTCGGAGACGACAGCGTGTTCATCGAGCAGGCCGTGATCCGGCCCCGGCACATCGAGGTGCAGGTGCTGGCTGACGGAACCGGTGAGGTACTGCACCTGTTCGAACGGGACTGCTCGGTCCAGCGACGCCATCAGAAGGTGGTTGAGATCGCACCCGCACCGAACCTGCCGCGTGCCGTGGTGGAGGCGCTGTGCGCCGATGCGCTGGCCTTCGCGAGGGCCGTCCACTACAGGAGTGCGGGCACCGTCGAATTCCTGGTCTGGGCGGATCCGGAAGGGCGGGCACCGTCGCACGTCGCCGGGCACGGGTACGCGTTCATCGAGATGAACCCACGCATCCAGGTCGAGCACACCGTCACCGAGGAGGTGACGGGCGTTGACCTGGTGCTGTCGCAGCTGCGCATCGCGCGGGGTGAGACCTTCGCCGATCTCGGGTACCGGCAGGCCGACATCCGCGTCCAGCGGACTGCCATCCAGTGCCGGCTCACCACTGAAGACCCCACCGACGACTTCCGACCCGCCACCGGCACCATCAATGCGTACCGCTCGCCGGGTGGGCCGGGCATCCGTCTCGATGGCGCGACCTACGCCGGCGCCGATGTCACGCCCTTCTACGACTCGCTGCTCGTGAAGATGACGACGAGTGGCGCTGACTTCGCGCAGGCCGCGCGCCGCGCCCGGCGCGCGCTCACGGAGTTCACGGTGCGAGGCGTCGCCTCCAACGTCGAATTCCTGCGGGCCCTGCTTGCCTCGCCGGCCTTCCTGAGCGGCGAGGTCACGACGGCCTTTCTCGAGGAGCACCCCGAGTTGCTCACCGCGCAACCAGGCGCGAACTTCGGCGAATCAGCGGGCTTGCTGCTGCGGTTGGCCGAGACGACCGTGAACCGACCCAATGGCGTGGCCGTCACGCAGGTGCGCGAGCCGGAGAACCTCCTGCCAGGCGGCCGCGAGGTCATTCCCGCGCTGGCGGCGCACGCGACGATGTCGTCGGGCGGCCCCGAGGCACTCGCACAGTGGCTGCGTTCACGCCGGAGCGTTGCCGTGACGGACACGACACTGCGGGACGCGCACCAATCGCTCCTGGCCACCCGCGTGCGAACACGCGACCTGCTCGCGGGCGCTGAGGCCTCGAGCCGCCTGCTCCCCGGGCTGTTCAGCCTCGAGTGCTGGGGAGGGGCCACATTCGATGCCTCGCTGCGATTCCTCGGTGAGGATCCTTGGGAGCGGCTGGAGCAGTTGCGGGCGGCCGCGCCGAACCTGTTGACGCAGATGCTGATTCGGGGCCGGAATGCGCTGGGGTATGCGCCGTACCCCGATCGCGTGGTGCGAGCCTTCGTGCAGGAGGCCCGGCAAGCGGGCATGGATGTCTTCCGCATCTTCGACGCCTTGAACCAGGTGGCGAATGTCGCGCCTGTCATCGCGGCCGTGCGTGAGGTCGGCGGGTACGCGGAGGGTGCGATCTGCTACACGGCGGACGTGCTCGACCCCGCGGAACGCACGTACACGCTGGACTACTACCTGCGCAGGGCCGAGGAACTCGTCGCGGCCGGTGCACACGGACTTTGCATCAAGGACATGGCCGGTCTCCTGCGGCCCGCCGGGGCCACCAAGTTGGTGCAGGAACTGCGGTCCCGCTTCGATCTGCCGCTGCGCTTGCACACACACGACACGGCGGGGGGCCAACTCGCCACCTACCTGGCAGCGATCGCTGCGGACGTCGACGGCGTCGACTGTGCCTCGGCGCCCATGGCGTCCGGTGGCAGCCAGCCCAGCCTGGGTGCCCTGCTCGCAGCGTTGGAGCACACGGACCGTGATCCCGCGCTTGATGGCGGACTCCAACTCGTGAACGCGAGCGCACTGGAGCCGTACTGGACGGCCATCCGCGACCTCTATGCACCGTTCGAGGCGGGCCAGCGCGCGCCTGCGACCAGCGTGTACCGGCACGAGGTGCCCGGTGGCCAGTTGTCGAACCTGCGTGCGCAGGCGAACGCGATCGGCATCGGCGATCGCTTCGACGAGGTGCTCGACGCCTACGCCGATGCCAATGCGCTGCTCGGGCGTCCAGTGAAGGTCACGCCGTCGAGCAAGGTCGTCGGCGACCTGGCAATCTGGATGGTGGCCTCGGGGGTCACCAAGGCGATGCTGTTGGAGCAGCCGGGCCGGTATGACCCGCCGGCGTCGGTCATCGCCTTCCTCTGCGGGCAACTCGGTGTGCCCGAAGGCGGCTTCCTCCAGCCCTTCACCTCGCAGCTGCTTGCGGGCAAGCAGCGGCCTCCGGAGCCGGTGTTCAACCTCGAGGACATGGAACTGCTCGACGTGCATGCCCGTCGCCGGGAGGCGCTCACACGGCTCATGCTCCCTGCGGAGGCCGCGAACTTCGCCAAGCTCCGGGCCACCTACGGCAACCTCTCGGTCCTGCCCACGCGGATCGCGCTCTACGGGCTGGAACCCCACGTCATGGAAACCATCGACGTGGCCCGTGGATCGGTCCTGTTCGTCGAACTCGATGCGGTCGGCGACCTCGATGAGTCCGGCCGTCGCACCGTGCACATGCGTGCCAACGGACAGCCCGTGGTGTTCCGCGTCGTCGACGCGAAGGCGCCGGTGACGAAGCCCGCCCACCCCAAGGCCGATCCCAGCAACGCCAACCATCTCGCCGCCTCAGTGCCGGGCGTGGTCGTCATCAAGGTGCAAGCGGGCGACGCGGTGTCGGCTGGCGATCGCGTCGCCATCGTCGAGGCCATGAAGATGGAGTCCGGTGTCACCGCCACCGCGGGTGGTGTCGTCAAGGTGGTCCACGTGAAGACGGGTTCCCAGGTCGAGCCGGGCGATCTGCTCATCAAACTCGGCTGACCACACCAAGGCGAGAGCTGCTGCGGCTCTCCGCCCGCGAACACACCGAGGGCCCCCGCAGGGAGGGCCCGATCTTCTGTGCGCGAGAGGGGAGTTGAACCCCTACACCCTTGCGAGTACTGGCACCTGAAGCCAGCGCGTCTGCCTATTCCGCCACTCGCGCGTGCTGCCCGTGGGCAACGGAGCGAAGGGTAGCGGAGGAACGCGCCGTGCGTCGAACTCACTTCCCCCCTCCTTCTGCGCTTTCACCCCCAGTTCCCGGGCTGGAATGCGCATTCCAGGCGGGGAACCTGCCTTGAAACAGCAGGAGAAGCGGGGAAGTGCGGATGGGCGTATCCTCCGCTCGCACGCGCGGGAGCCACTGGGCTGAGAGGGCGAAAGCCGACCGCAAGAACCTGTCCGGCTAGCACCGACGTAGGGAGCGACATGAACGTCGACAAGCATCTCTCCTTCTCCGACCAGTTCAGCCTCTGGGCCTCCCTGGCGGTCACACTCACCATCCCCGCGGCCGCCGTGTTCGTGGTGAACCCCCTCGGGGGCAAGCCGCTCGGCACGGCCGCAGCGGTTACCGCCATCGTCGTGGGCACCGTGTTCGGGTCGTTCCTGCTCGGCGGGGTGGCCCTCATCGGCCAACGCAGTGCCCGGCCCACCATGGCCATGCTGGGCGGCATCGTCGGCGCGCGCACCTCGTGGCTGCCGACGGTGCTCAACATCGCACAGTGCATCGGCTGGGCCGGCGTCGAGGTACTCGTCATGACAGAGGGCGCCACCTCGCTCACCTCCCACGCCTGGCGTCCCTTCTGGGCGGTCGTGAGCGGCGGCTTCGCGCTCCTCATGGCGCTGCGCCCGGTGCGCGCCATCAAGGCCCTGCGCAAGTACCTGGTGGCGCTCGTGGTGATCGCGACGGTCGTGCTCATCGTCGGCCTGCTGCAGCGCGGCGTACACACCGCGGACACCGGCTCCTGGTACGGCTTCTGGCCGGCCTTCGACATCGTGATCTCGTTGCCGGTTTCCTGGGCTCCGCTGGTGGCTGACTACAGTCGTCACGGGCGTGACGAGCGCGGCGCCTTCCTCGGCACCGCCGCCGGCTTCGCAAGCGCGGGCATCGTCTACTTCCTCATGGGCCTGCTGGCGATTCTCACCTTGAACGGAGCGGCAACCGCCTCCACCGCAACGCAGTTCATCCCTGCCCTGCTCGCTGTGCCGGTGGGCGTGGTGGCACTCATCATCCTGCTCATCGACGAGGTGGACGACGCCTTCGCCAATGTGCACTCCACTGCGGTGAGCATCGAGAACCTCACCCGTCGCTTCTCGCGCACATGGATTGCCGTCGGCATTGCGATCATCGCCATCGCCATTGCGCTGTTCACCGATCTCATGGCCTACGAGTCGTTCCTGTATGTCATCGGCGCGGTGTTCGTGCCGCTGACTGGAGTGGCGCTCACCTGGGTGTTCGCGATCTGCCGTGGCCGCTACTCGGCGGAGCGCTCGACGCCATGGTTGCTGCTCCCCTGGGCGGCCGGACTCGTGGTGTACCAGCTGCTCGCGCCCGGCTTCGCGCCGGGCTGGAGCGACCTCTGGAATGCCGCTCGCAATGCACTGGGGATCACGACGGTCACCTGGTCCGCGTCGATGACGTCCCTGGTGGTTGCCGCCGTCGGCACGCTGCTGGTGGGGGCGATCAGTGGCCGCGCGAGCGGTGCGGTGGCGGACGAGGGTCAGCCGAGCATGACCCGGATCTGATGCCGGAAGCGGCCAGATAACAAAAGTCCGGCCGCCGTCGACGGGGGATGCGACAGCGACCGGATGACTGAACGATAGGAAATCGAGGCGCCGAATGCAACGGAATCCCTCATAAAGTTCCCGTTATTAAACTTTTCTTTAAGAAAAGTCCTCATTTCGGACACTGGCCCGAACCAAGATTCGCATTTCCCGCTGCTCCCGACCTACCCCTCGGCCAGCCCGCGGACCCCGTGGACCCCCTGCGCCGCCGCTGGATCCACTCCATCTGTGGCCGGGCCGAGTCCCGCACGGACATCGCGAACTCCGCCGGAGCCGCGTTCCGTTGGCTGATGGCGTTCGTGCCCTGTGCCCGCTGCAGCGCCTTCGTGACCCCGGACGCCGTAGCTGCCGTCGACGCCTCGCGCGCCGGCTCGTCGACCCGTGGGTGCACTGCTTCGCGCACAGCCGTGTCGGCCCCTGAGCGACACGGCGGCGCTGGGCCGTGGCCGCGTAGGCTCCGGCCATGTCCCAATCGACCGTCATTGAAATCGTCCTGGGTGCGGTCGCATTCCTCTCGCTGTTGCTCGCCGTGCTGGCGCAACTCCGACTGCGCCGCCTGGCCAAGGACCTGCTCCTGGCCCGCGCCTCCGACGAGGAGATGTCCATCGTCGAATCCGTCTCATCCCAGATCCGCCAGGTGCAGGCCCTGCGCAAGGAGCTCGAGCAGGTGCAGCAGGCGCTCACCATCGTGCGCCGCGATGTGAGCGCGGCGCTTCGCCACGTCTCCGTCGTCCGCTTCGACGCCTTCGGCGACATGGGCGGACGCATGTCGTTCGCCACCGCCCTGCTGGACGACAACGGCGACGGTCTCGTCCTCACCTCCATCCACGGGCACACGGAATCGCGCATGTACACGAAGTCGGTGCACCAGCGGAAGGCGGACGGTCGCGTCTCGCCCGAGGAGCTCGAAGCCATCGCCACCGCGAGTCCGATCGGTTCATGATGCCCAGCATCGGCTTCTTCGGGCCACGCGGCACCTTCACCGAGCAGGCGCTGCTCTCCATGCCCATCGCGCAGAGCGCGGATCTCGTCGACTTCAAGACCGTGAGTGCCGCGCTCGATGCCGTGCGCCGCGGCGAAGTGGATTCGGCATTGGTACCGCTCGAGAATTCCGTCGAGGGCTCGGTGGCCACCACGCTCGACGAGCTGGCCTATGGCGAACCCCTCGTCATCGTCGACGAGGTCGCGCTCAACGTGCAGTTCGCGCTCATGGTGCGTCCAGGAACGCGCCTCTCCGACATCTCGCTCTACACGACGCACCCGCACGCCTATGCGCAATGCCGCGAATGGCTGGGCACCGTGCTCCCCGATGCGCATTACGCGTCGGCCCTTTCCAACGCCTCAGCCGCCATCGATGTCGCGGATCCCGCTTCGCGCTTCCAGGCTGCCATCGGTCCGCGCATCGCTGCCGAGCACTACGGGCTCGAGGTGCTGGCTGAGAACATCGGCGACAACGAGGACGCGCAGACGCGCTTCGTGCTCGTCTCACGACGACGTGCACCGCAGCCGCCTACCGGGGCTGACTGCACGTCGCTCGTCATCTTCATCCGCCAGGATCATGCTGGCGCCCTGCTCGAGATCCTCACCGAGTTCGCCGTGCGCGGCATCAACCTCACGCGCATCGAGTCTCGACCCACCAAGAAGCAACTGGGCGACTACTACTTCTCGCTCGATATCCAGGGCCACATCGGCGAGGCCCGCGTTGGCGAGGCACTGGCGGGACTGCATCGCATCTGCCTGGAGGTGCGGTACCTGGGTTCGTACCCGCGCCATGACGGCCGCGCCAACCTGGCGCCGGAGACGGTCAGTGACGAGGCGTTCGCCAGTTCCGTGGAATGGGTGGACGCCCTGCGCGACACGGGCAAGCCTCCCGCCAACTAGACGGGCAGGCTCCGCTTGCGGGAGCGCTCGTTCACCGGATCGGCGCCGGACGCCTGTTTGGTGGACCAGCGGGAGCGATCAGCGGACGAGCGTGTAGCCGGCCTCATCGACGGCTGCGGCAACGTCGTCGAGGTTGATGGCGGCGGCGGAGTCAACGACAACGGCACCCGACTCGACCGTGACGCGCACGTCCTCAACACCGGCGATCTTCTTGATTTCCGTTGTGACGGCGCTGGCACAGTGGCCGCAGGTCATGCCTTCGACCTTGAAGTCAGTAGTGATCATGGATTCACTGTACGACGGCCCGCCGCCTCGACCAATTCGCGCAGCGACTGCCCCAGATCGAGGCCCGCTGCAGCCAGGGCCTGCGGGAAGAGCGACGTCTCCGTCATACCCGGCGCCACGTTCACCTCCAGGAACCAGACCACGCCGTCGGCGTCGACGATGAGGTCGCTGCGGGAGAGGTCACGCAGGCCGAGCGCGAGATGTGCGCGCACCGCGACATCCGCCACGGCCGTTGCAGATTCCTCAGAAAGCCTTGCTGGTGCGAAGAATTCCGTGGTGCCAGCGGTGTAGCGCGCGGTGTAGTTGTAGAAACCGCCGTCGGGCACGACCTCGACTGCGGGTAGCGCCACCGGCGTGCCGGCACGCTCGATGACGGATACGGCAACCTCGACACCAGTGACGAAGTGCTCGATGAGGACGACGTCACCGTACGCGAACGCCGCCACCAGGGCCGAGGCCAACTCGGTCTTGGCACGCACGATGGTCGCACCGAGGCTGGAGCCGCCCTTGGTCGGCTTCACGATGATCGGAAGTTGGACCCGGTCGACCACCGCCGTGATGACGGCATCCGCGCCCAGCTCGCGGAAGGTGGCGTGCGGAAGGGCCACGGCGTCGGGCGTGCTGATCCCGGCGGCGGCGACGATGGACTTGGCGATGGGCTTGTCGAAGGCCATGCGGCTGGCGGCCGCGGTCGATCCGACAAAGGGGATGCGCAGCGACTCGAGCACGTCCCGCAGCGCACCGTCCTCACCGGGGGCACCGTGCAGCATGGGGAGCGCGACGGTCGGGGGTTCGATGGCCCACTGCCCGAGCAGATTGGCGTCGACATCGCGCACGGTGGCTTCGACACCGGCGTCGAGCAGGGACTCCCAGACCCGCCGCCCCGAGCGGATCGAGACGTCACGTTCGTGCGAGAGCCCGCCGGCGAGGATGACGACGCTCATGCCATGTCCGGTGCCGGGGTGTTGGCGCCGAAACTCGGCATGGGCGTGTGCGGCATGGCATCGGGCCCGAAGGTCTCGAGCAGCTCCAACTCGGCGCGGATGACACCGGCCAGCCGGCCCACGCCCTCCCGGATGCGCTCCGGCGTCGGATAGCAGTAGGAGAGTCGCATCGACTGCCGCCCTTCGCCGTTGACGTAGAAGCCAGTACCCGGAACGTACGCCACCAGTGCGGTGACCGCTCGCGGCAGCATGGCCTTGGCGTCGATCCCCTCGGGCAGGGTGAGCCACGAGTAGAAGCCCCCGCTCGGTGTCGTCCAGGTGGTGCCATCGGGCATGAGCACCTTCATCGAGTCCAGCAGCGCATCGCGGCGCTCGTGGTACAACTCGCGGAAGACCTTGATGTTGTCCCGCCAGGGCTGGGTCTCGAGGTACGAGCTGACAGTCATCTGGGCGAAGTTGCTGGGGCAGAGGATGGCCGATTCCGCAGCAATAACGAGCTTCTCGCGAATCGCGTGGGGGGCCAGCGCCCAGCCCACGCGCAGCCCGCTGGCGATGGTCTTGGAGAAGGAGCCGAGGTAGACGACGTTGTCCGCATCATCTGCGCGGATCGCACGGGGCACCACGCCGTCGAAGCCCAGCAACCCGTAGGGATCGTCCTCGAGCAGCAGGATGTGGTTGCGCTTGGAGACCTCGAGCACCTCCTGCCGACGCAGCGGACCCTGTGAGATGCCACCCGGATTGTGGTACGAGGGGATGGTGTAGATGAGTTTGATGGTCTTGCCCTGCGCGTGCACGGCGTCGATCGTCTCCTGCAGCGCCACCGGGTTCAGGCCCTGCTCGTCCATGGCGACATGGATGACCTCGGCCTCGTAGGCCCGGAACACACCGAGTGCGCCCACGTAGCTGGGCGCCTCCACGAGCACCACGTCGCCCGGGTCGCAGAAGATGCGGACCATGAGGTCGAGGGCCATCTGGGAGCCCGCCGTGACCACGACGTCGTCGGGGTGGGCGTGGATGCCGACCTCGGCCATGACCTCGGTGATCTGCTCGCGAAGTCGCGGCTCACCCTGCCCGGAGCCGTACTGGAGGGCCACCGCGCCCTGCTCCAGGAGGAGTCGACGCACGGTCTCGGCCATGGCCTCCATGGGGAGCGCGGAAACGAACGGCATACCACCTGCGAGGCTCACCACCTCGGGGCGGGACGCCACGGCGAAGAGCGAGCGGATCTCGCTGACGGTCATGGAGGACGTGCGCGCG
>DAHWFQ010000080.1:0-2783 GCA_027324895.1 Actinomycetota bacterium
TCGGCGCGTCGCTGAACCGGAACAGATCCATCGCCTGCCCCGCCTCGGCCTGCGCCGAGAAGGGTTGCCACGACGGCACGACGAACAGATCGCCCCGCGTCACGGACCAACTGCGCTCGCCCACGCGCACCGTGCCCTGCCCCTCGAACACCTGGAACACCGACGAGCCGACCTCGCGGCGGGTGCGCGTGCTCGCGCCCGCGCGCAGGCGGTGCATCTCGGTGCGAATGGTCGGCAGCACGTCGCCTCCGCTGGTCGGGTTGGTGAAGCGCACCGCGGCGTGGCCCGGGCTCAGGGTCACGGCATGGCCCTCGGCCTCGAGCGCGAGCTGCTCGGCCAGCGCGCGGTCGGTGTCGACCCAGCGGTACGCCAGCAAGGGCGTGGCCGGCAGCGCGTCGGGTTGCGCGACCGGGCGCAGTCCGGGGTGGGACCACAGCCGCTCGGAGCGCGAGCGCTCGGGCGTGCCCATCTCCGCGGCGTCGAGCCGCTCGCGGCCGAACTCGAAGAACTGCGACTCGGTGTAGTAGGAGAAGGGGATGTCCAGGCCGTCGATCCAGGCCATCGGACGGGTCGCCGCATTGTGGTGGGCATGCCAGTTGCCGCCGGCCTGCGGCAGGAAGTCGCCACGCGACATGCGCACCGGGTCCCCGCCGACCACCGTCCATACGCCGTCGCCTTCGACGACGAAGCGAAAGGCATGCTGGCTGTGGCGATGCTCGGGGGCATCCTCGCCGGGCATCAGGTACTGGATGGCCGCCCACAGCGTGGGCGTGGCGAAGGGCCTGCCACCCAGCGACGGGTTCGCCAGCGCGATGGCGCGGCGCTCGCCGCCGCGCCCCACCGGCACCAGCTGCCCGGCCTGGTCGGCCAGCTCCAGGAGGCGTTCCCAGCGCCACAGATGCGCCTGCGCCTTGCTGCGCGGGTGCGGCGGCATGAGGTCGTCGATCTCGGTCCACAGCGGAACCAGCAACTCCTGCTCGAAGCCCTGGTACAGGCGCTCCAGCGCCGGCGACGGCTGCGGCTGACCGGCGCCCGTCTTCATCGGCAGGCGCACCGGGCTCAGACCCTTGCTGTCTTCCATGTCCATGTCTCCTGGCCGGTTCATTCGGACGCGCCGACCGTCAGCGAGATCTCGCCCACGCCCGCCACGCTGCCCTCGAGGCGATCGCCGGACTGCGCCGGCCCGACTCCCTCGGGGGTTCCGGTGTAGATCAGGTCGCCTGGCTGCAGGTGGTAGTAGGTCGACAGGTCGGCGATCAATTCACGGATGTTCCAGATCAGCTTGTCGATGTCCGAGCGCTGGCGCTGCTGGCCGTTGACCCGCAGCTCGAGGGCCCCGCGTTCGATCACCACGCCGGGCATCGGCACGATCTCCGACAGCACCGAGCCGTACTCGATATCCTTGCCGGTATCCCACGGCCGGCCCTTGTCGCGGGCCGCGAGTTGCAGATCCCGGCGGGTCATGTCCAGGCCGCAGGCGTAACCGTAGATCAGCTCGTGCGCCTGACTCTCGCTTACGCGAAATCCCGACTTGCCGATCACCACCACCAGTTCCATCTCGTAGTGGTAGTTGGAGGTGCGCGGCGGGTACGGCACGCTGGCCCCCGACTCCACCAGGGTCTGCGGTGACTTGGTGAAGTAAAAGGGCTGCTCGACGGATTTGTCGACCGGGCGCCCCATCTCGGCGGCATGCGCGTGGTAGTTGCGCCCGACGAAGAACAGCCGGTTGACGGGAACTCGCTTGGCGAGGCCGCGCACAGGGCTCGAGGCAACCTCAGGCGGAGTCCAGATATAGGCGTTGGAAGTCATGGGGTCCTTGAATGGCATGGGACGGAAAGGCCCGGCGGAGTCGTCGTGCCCGTCCGCCGTGTACAGGGGTGTCAGTCGATCCTCAGGAAGACGCGCCCCCCCTCGATCTTGACCGGGTAGCTGCGCAGCGCATCGCTCACGGGATCGCACAGCGGCGTGCCGTCGCGGACGTCGAACTTGCCCTGGTGCAGCGGGCATTCGATCTCGTGGCCCTCCAGGAATCCGTCGCACAGGCGCGCATGGCCGTGGGTGCAGATGTTGTCGGTCGCATAGACCTCGTCGCCGACGACGTACACGGCCACGTCGCGGCCCGCCACGGTCACGCCGAGCACGTCGTCGGCGGGGAGGTCGTCGGTCGCCAGTGCGTCGATCCAGTCGGGTGTGCTCATGTCGTCTCTCAGATGGGATAGATGATCGAGTTGGGAATCATCTCGCTGTCGTAGATGCACTCGCGGGACGCGAACTTCAGCCCCTGGGGCGTGCGCACGACGGTGTCGAGATAGCGCCCGACGTTGAACACCGTGGAGGCCTCGGACAGCTTGGTGCGGAACACGGCATAGTTGGCCTCGCAGCGCCAGCCGTCGTCGCGCACCTCGCGCACCACCGGCATGCCCACGACGTGGCGCTGGTAGTACGGGTCGTGGAACAGGGTTTCGGAGATGCCGTAGACGCGGTCCTTGAGCATGCCCTGGCCGGTGAACGACAGCGTGGCCAGCGGGAAGCCGCGCTCGTGGTTCTCACGCGGCTGCAGCCGGTACACGCAGTCGTCGGTGAAGAACTCGGGCCACAGCTCCCAGTGGCCGGAGTCGACGGCGCTGGCGTAGTCCGCGTAAAGCTGGGTCAGCGCCAGCCAGTCGTCGAAGCTCAGTGAAATCGCCATCGCGCTTGCTCCTCAGTCTTCCATGACGCCACGCCAGTAGCGGTACATCCCGCGGATGAGCGCTTCGGTGACCATGTGTTCGGTGTTCTCGACG
>DAHWFQ010000081.1:0-8477 GCA_027324895.1 Actinomycetota bacterium
ACGAGCACGACGTCAGTCTCCGGGAAGTCCTCGTTGATCTCGTCCATCTCGAGAACGATGTCGTAGGGCACCTTGGCCTCGGCCAGCAGCACGTTCATGTGACCGGGCAGGCGACCGGCGACGGGGTGGATGCCAAAGCGCACCTTGACGCCCTTGGCGCGGAGCTTCGCGGTCATCTCGGCCACGGGGTACTGCGCCTGCGCCACGGCCATGCCGTAACCGGGTGTGATGACGACGGAGTGGGCATTCGCCAGCATGTCGGCTACGTCCGCCGCGTTCGTCTCGCGGTGCTCGCCGTAGTCCTTGACCTCGCCGGAGACGGCACCATCGGAGCCGAAACCACCGGCGATGACGGAGAAGAACGAGCGGTTCATGGCCTTGCACATGATGTAGCTCAGGATGGCACCCGAGGCACCCACGAGGGAGCCGGTGATGATGAGCAGATCGTTGTTCAGCATGAAACCGGCAGCGGCTGCGGCCCAACCGGAGTAGGAGTTCAGCATCGACACCACGACCGGCATGTCACCGCCGCCGATGGCCGCCACCAGATGGAAGCCGAGGAACAGCGCGAGCGCAGTCATGACGAGCAGCGGGATGATGGCGCTGCTCTGGTGGTTGCCCATGAACCACACCATGAGCACGGCGGACACCAGCAGGATCAACGCGTTGAGCTTGTGCCGCTGCGGAAGCACGAGCGGCGCCGACTTCATGCGGGCCGACAGCTTGAGGAAGGCCACGATCGAACCGGTGAACGTGACGGCGCCGATGAACACGCCGAGGAACACCTCAGCCGAGTGGATGGAGGCAAGCGACCCGGTGTTCTCGAGGCCGGGCTCGAGGTACGAGTTGTAGCCGACGAGCACTGCGGCGACACCCACGAAGCTGTGCAGCATGGCCACCAGTTCCGGCATACCGGTCATCTCGACGGTGCGTGCACGCCAGGCTCCGATGGCGCCGCCGATCGTCATGGCGACGACGATGAGCGCGAGCGTCACACCGAGCGGGCGCTGGTCGGGCTCGGTGGAGTTCTTCGCCACCAGCACCAGCGTTGCGATCAGGGCGAGCGCCATGCCGCCCATGCCGAACAGGTTTCCGCGCTTCGCGGTCTCGTGCTTGGAGAGTCCGGCGAGCGCGAAGATGAACAGCACGCCGGCGATGATGTAGGCGGCCTGGATGAGGCCCGCCAGTTGTTCTGAGGCGAGGAAATTGTTCATCGGGTCAGTCCTTCCGGAACATCTCGAGCATGCGGAGCGTCACCAGGAAGCCACCGAAGATGTTGATTGATGCGACGAGTACGGCCACCACGGCCAGGGCCGTGACCACCGTGTTGGTGCGGCCGATCTGCAACAGGCCGCCCACCAGGATGATGCCGGAGATGGCGTTCGTCTCAGCCATGAGCGGGGTGTGCAGCGCGTGCGCGACGTTGGAGATGACGTAGTAGCCCACGAAGATGGCGAGGGCGAACACGGTGAAGTGGCCCAGCAACTGTGAGGGCGAGTAGGCCGCCATGACACCGAACAGCGCCGCGCCGATGGCGGCGCGATACAACGCCACCTTGGGGTCCTTGGGCTTCGGTGGCTCCTTGACCGGTGCCGGTGCGCTACTGGCTGCTGGTGCGGCCGACACCTGCACCGGCGGCGGCGGCCAGAGCAACTCGTTGTCCTTGGCCACGGTCATGCCGCGCTGCACGACATCGTCCATGTCCAGGACGGCGACGCCGTCCTTGCCGGGCGTGAGCAGTTTGAACAGGTTGACGATGTTGGTGCCGTACAACTGGCTGGTCTGGCCGGCCAAGCGGGAGGCGAGGTCCGTGTAGCCGATGATGCGCACGCCGTTGGCCGTGGTGATGGCCTCGCCGGCGACCGTGCCGGCCACGTTGCCACCGTTGGCGGCGGCCATGTCGACGATCACGGAACCCGGTCGCATACCGGCGACCGTCTCAGCGGTGATGAGGCTCGGTGCGGGACGTCCCGGGATGAGTGCGGTGGTGATGACGATGTCGGCGCTCCGGGCCTCCGCGTCGTACATCGCGGCGGTCGCCTGTACCTGCGCCTCGGTCATCTCCTTGGCGTACCCCGTGGCGGAGACTTCCTGCTCCATGTCGACGAACACGAAGTCCGCACCCATCGACTTGACCTGCTCAGCCACTTCGGGGCGAACGTCGAAGGCGCGCACGATGGCGCCCATCGCACCCGCGGCACCGATGGCCGCCAAGCCGGCAACGCCGGCACCGACGACGAACACCCGTGCTGGCGGGACCTTGCCCGCAGCAGTCACCTGGCCCGTGAACTGGCGGCCGAAGGAGTGCGCGGCCTCGACGACCGCGCGGTAGCCGGCCACGTTGCCCATCGACGACAGCACGTCGAGCGCCTGCGCACGCGAGATGCGGGGGACGGCGTCGAGCGCCAGGGCGGTGACACCGGCTGCACGCAACTGCTCGACGAGTTCGGGTGAGCGGCCGGGCGCCATCATGGAGATCAGCACTGTGCCCGGACGCATCATGGCGATCTCGGCATCAGAGGGCGCGTTGACCTTGGCGACCAGGTCGCTCGACCAGACGGTCGCCGCGTCCGCGATCGCGATGCCCGCTGCCGTGAATGCCGAGTCAGGCTGGTCTGCGTGGGCGCCGGCACCCGCCTCCACCACGACGTCGTAACCAAGCTTCACGAGCATGCTGGCGGTGGCCGGCGTAGCGGCTACGAGCGTCTCGCCCGCCTTGGTCTCGCGGGGGATACCGATGCGCACGTTGTTACTCCTCGAGCTGGCGGCTGTTCGCCGCGGGTTGGTTCGGGTTGGCGCGGCCGCTGCGCTCGCGCGTGCGCTGCCCTGCAGGCAGTGGAGCAGGCAGGGAGTGGCGACCTTGTCGGCGAAGAGGGCGTGGCTCGTTCACACGAGCCACGCAAAACGCCATGTGCAGAGTGTGGTGGATAGCCGACCGCCTGCAAAACAGGCATTTTGTACCGTCTTGCTTGGAAATCCTGTGAGCGTGGTCACGCGCTTTGCCGCCTGCAGCAAGGGCGCGCGCACTGGGCGCGGGGAGTGCGTCGGCGTCATGTTGGGACGAGATTTCGTGCTTCGCCCAACGGCGGATTCGGGGCCTGGAAGCAGACACGCAGAAGTCCGCCCGCACCCCAGGGTGCGGGCGGACTCGGTGAACCCCGGCGGGTCGTGCTGGCGACCTCACCGGGTGGGACTCAACGGCAGCCGGACACGTGCAACGACCTGTACATGCCCGCGGCGCCTTGGTCTGCGGCCCGGTCCATGGCGGTCGCCATACCACCACCGTCGGCAGTGAAGCCGTTCTTCATGTTGCAGGCGCCGATGAGCCCGGTGCCCGCCGATGGCGCGGTTGCCGCGGATGCCGGCGCCGAGAGTCCGACGGATGCGCCGCCCAGCAGCAGCACGAGTGAGTAGGTGGCGATCAGGTTCCTCTTCATTTCATTGGCCTTTCGTGTGATGTGCAATGCCGTGCGAGCGAGGCAGCGCGAGGCTGCGCCACCCGTACAGGATGGATGCCTGCGTGCCGCGAGGGCGCCTGCTGCGAGGGGGCCGCAGCGCGCCGCCACAGCCGTTGCTCCATGGACTCGACGCTAGGAAGCCCCGGCGTCGCCGACAATCCGGGAAAACCCCTATTTCCCAATGCTTCCGGGCGCTGCGTCGAGCAACGTGCGATACCGGGCGGCCAATTCGACGCGGTTGTGCACCCCCAACTTGGTCAGCACACGCGAGACATGCTGCTCAACCGTCTTCTCGGAGATGAAGAGACTGCGCGCGATGTTGGCGTTGCTGGTTCCGGAGGCAGCAAGCTGTGCGACTTCGAGTTCGCGACGGCTCAGCGCCCCGAGCGGACCCTCCGCGTGCTTCGCCACCACGGACCGGTCAACCCAACGGACGCCCAGCTCACGTAGGTGCCGACGGACGAGCGACTGCTCGGATGCCGCACCCAGTCCGGCGGCGAGGCGCGCTGCGGCGCTCCACGTCCCTGCCGCGGCCGCGACATCACGACGCGCCTGCACAACCCCCAGATCGATCAGGCCCCACAGCTCCTCCAGTCGTGTACCGGCAGCCGCGGCTTCTGCGATCACCGCCCGGATCTGCGCGAGCGCATCAGCATCGTCCTCCGCCGAAGCCAGCACTGCCGAAGCACGCTGGTGCATGAACCTGGCTCGGGCGAGTGGGCACGGATGCCGCTGGTCCCAAGTGGCCAGACGCTCCCGCGCCAGATCGGTCGCTCCGATCCGCGCCAATGACTCCGCAGCCACCAATGGGAGTTCGCAGTCGCAGCGCGGGCACTCCACCAGGTCGGCGTCCATCTGGGCGGACGCCAGCAGCTCCGGTACGACCACTGCACAGCCCGCCTCGGCGAAGCGCGCTGCCCAAAGTGCCGCGCGCTGTCGCAGGATGAGCCGGCAGTGCGGGTGCCCCTGCTGCTCCGCCTGTGACCGCAGCGACTGCAGCGATGCCTGCCAGTCGCCGGTCGACAACTCGATGAGTTGCCGAAGGCCGCACAACCAGGTGTCCGATGCCTCGAAGTAGGCGTCGAGGTGGACTCCCGCTCGACGTGCATCCTCATGGACGCGCGCCGCTTCCTCGACATGCCCCAGGTTGTAGAGCACCAGCGCCAACTGGTACTGCGCGGCCGCAGTCGATGCCGGTGACACCTCCCGCTGGGCCTCGTCGAGCACGGCAACCACACGCTGCTCGGCCTCCGGCCAGCGGTTCAGGAAGCGCAGCGGGACGCTGGCCGCGAGACGGGCGTCGAGGTGCCGCTCCCCCATCCCCCTGGTCGCCTCGATCAACTCATCGATCCGCGCCAGCATCTCCTGCATGTCATCGGCGCGCAGACACGCCAGGCGCTCCGCATCCATGGCGTCCGCGAAGGCACGCCGGGCTCCTTCGGTGAGTTCCTCAACGGATCCCGCCTGCTCCACCAGCGACCGCGCGCTGGCCACTGCGCGCCGGCGGTAGGTATCGGCCGTCGCGTGGTCATGCTCGAGCCAGGAGAGCCTCAGGTACTCCAAGGCGTCCGCACCAACCGTCATCCACGGGTCACCGAGGCCCTCGTGTCGGGTTCGCTGCAGCATGCTCACCATCTCGGGCACCCGCTCCATTTCGAAGGCGTGCCGAGCGGCACGCAGGGCGCAGACGGCTCGCTCGGCTCGCGTCGGCAACTCGGCGCTCAGGTCCGTGAGCAGGGCCAGCGCCGTCGAGGGATCCCCGAGATCCGCCGCCATGCCTGCCAACTCGAAATCGAGGGCGAGGGACGAGTCCCGGTCAGGGTTCGGCGCGCGCGCGATGCCCACCAGGTAATCGAGGCCGGACTGGCCGAGCAACCTGCGGCTGGGAGACCTGGCGATCTCCAACGCCAAGGCCGGCGTTGCCGCTCCCACGGCTCTCTCGTGCTCGAACGCATCGAGGAGCAAATGCACGTCGCCCTCCGCCCGACGCCGGAGCGCGCTCGCGCACTTCCTGTGTGTCTGGGCAAGCAGCGGTGGAGGCAGTTGTGTGAGCACCTCGTCCTGCGCGAGATCGTCCGCGAGGCGGTACTCATCCCAGAATCGGGCAACGAAACCACTGCGAACGAGTTCGCCCGTCGCAGCGACCACACGCGGGGCCGGCCAGGCGAGTGCGTCTCCGAATCCCCCGGCATCAAC
Source organism: Actinomycetota bacterium (assembly GCA_027324895.1). Classification (GTDB taxonomy): domain Bacteria; phylum Actinomycetota; class Actinomycetes; order S36-B12; family UBA5976; genus JAKALQ01. The sequence goes on from DAHWFQ010000081.1 coordinate 5,655, forward strand.
CGGACGCCCGCAGACTGCGAGCAACGCCACGCACTGCATGGCGTCCGCGCCCAGTCCGGTCATCGAGGCGTTCACGCACGGCTCACATCCGCGGCGACCGTCATGGCAGTTGGATCTCCCCCAGCGTCCTGCGCACCCAACCGGTGACTCATCCGCATCACATCCCCGCTTTCGCCAGGTGATGTAGCCGCTGTCCAGTGTATGACCGGTGTCACGCAAGGGACGCTCCGCGGCTTCCCCTCCCTTGGCACCCGGACCGGGAGCCTTCGGTATGGTCCGGGTGGAGCCGCAAGGACTCGAGGCAGGAGCACTCATGGCCGTTCGCGTGGACCTCAACATCTCGCTCGACGGATTCGCGACGACCACCGACCAGACGCCGGAGAACCCATTCGGCGAGGACTGGGCGCGGTTGGTCAGTGCGTACGTCGCCACCCGCACCTTCCGCGAACGCGTGCTCCATGACACGTCGGGCCAGGGCACCACAGGCGTGGACGACAAGTACGGGCGCGCCTACTTCGCCGAGGTGGGCGCGGAGATCATGGGCGCCGGGATGTTCGGCCTGCACAACTTCCCCGATGACGCGCATTGGCAGGGCTGGTGGGGCGACGAGCCGCCGTTCCACTGTCCGGTGTTCGTCCTGACCCACGGGGTTCGACCGTCGATCGCGTTCGCGAATGGCACGAGATTCGAGTTCCTGACCGCGACACCTCAGGAGGCACTCGACCGCGCGCTCGCGGTCGCGGGCGGACAGGACGTACGTGTGGGTGGTGGACCCAGCGTCGTACGCGAATTCCTGAAGGCGGGGCTTGTCGACCAGCTGCACGTCGCCATCGCACCCATCCTGCTCGGCAGCGGGATCCGGCTCTGGGACGACCTGCGCGGATTGGAGTCCCAGTACGCCGTCAGCGCCGAGACCGCGGAGAGCGGCGTCATCCATGTGACATTCCGGCGCTGATCTGGCGTGTGCACCCCGGATCTGCGCCGAGTGCGCCTTCCCCGCGCTCACACGTTGAAGCGGAACTCCACGACGTCGCCGTCCTGCATGACGTAGTCCTTGCCCTCCATGCGCGCCTTGCCGCGTCAGTCAGTCAGGTGGTGAGAGCCTTCATGGCTTCCGCCTTCTCGGCGACTTGCCTCAGGAGGCCTTGTGGCGTGTCGGTCAGGTCAAGGGTGTGGCAGTGCAGTCGAACATTCGTCCCCGCAATGCCGTGTACGCGCGGCTCTTCGTTTCCACGCGCATAGATGAGATGGCCTTCGCTGAGTCCCAAGACCGTGCAATACGCGAGGAGTTGGTAGAGGTCAGCCTGCGGGAAGCCCGCAGGCTTCTCCGCCTTGTACTTCGCGTCCGCGACGATCTTGGGTCCGCCGCGAAGCCACACGTAGTCGGGGCGGATCCGTACTTCACGGTCTACGTCAAGGTGGGTCTTGTACTGCAAGGAGGCTCTTCCTCCAGCCGACAGCATGGCCTGGGACAACGCAACACAGACGAAGTCCTCGAAGATCTTGCTCATCGAAAAGACGAAACCGCTGACTATCAGCTCACCGCTGCGCTGCTCGAAGGAGCGCCCCTGGAGGATCAACTCGGCCACGCGCAGCGCAGGGACGTACCGGGCGTTTAGCCGGCTGGGCGACCATGCCGGGAGTGCAACTCCCGCCGTGGGAAGACTGATCCCGGCTAGCTTCCACGCGATTCGATGCAATCCTCGACGAGTATCGCCTGAGACTTCACGCAGTCTGAGTAGTTGTCTCGTCGCGGCCAGCAGGATCTGATTCTCCGCGATGTCTGCAATGAAGTCGTCATAGGTCACTTCCAGCGGAATCATGCGGCCGTAGCCGCGCTTTAGTTGCTCCGCCTCGCGAATCCGGCCGCGGAGTACGAACGTGGACTCGTCGATCGTCACGTAGCCCTTGAGCAGGCCCTGCTCTAGGGCCATGGACGCCAGTCGGCGAAAAGATTCGGCTAGGCCGGTGACAAGGTCGTCGTCGGGGTCGACGCGAACGCGATCATTTCGCCAGAAGTCCGGGTTGCGGGCATAACCCATCATGAAGACCAGGCGATCCACCTTGACCTTGGGCTTGATCACAACTTGAAGGCCGCCCGTTCGGATCACTCCGATTTGCCCTGTGTCGCTCAAAAGCCAGAAGTCTGGTGACTCGGTGCGGACCACGTTCACCGCCCCACTGTCGTGAAGCGCCTGCGCGGTTGCCCGATCCAGGGCGACTTGCTCCGGCGCCGCGCCCTCAGTCAGCGTGAGTTCGGGTGGCGAAGTCAGCGTCTGCATGGGTTGCCTCGGCGGTGTCTGCCGCGGTCTTCGAGAGTCTGCTCAGGAGAAGGGCGAGCCCGTATCGCTCCGCCACATCTGCCGCAGTCAGCTCGCCATAATGATGATCTTCGAGCAGGGGCAGGATCGACGATTTCCAGATCCGCTCCAACATCGCGGACTCGTGCCCATCCTTCTGCATGAAGTAGGAGGGCCCAATCTTGAACTCTGGATCATCGATGACCTCATTGAGAGCATGAAGGAGGTCGGCTAAGAGTTGTGGCTGGTGTGTCGCCTTGAGCCAGCGGCGAAGTAGGCCGGCCGTCGGTTCGCTGGCGGGGTGGAGGCTGGCAAACGCGAATCGTCGTCGCATCGCCGAATCCACCAAGGCGATCGAGCGGTCGGTCGTGTTCATCGTTCCGATAATGAAGACATTCCTGGGGAGGGTGAAGCCGACGTTGTCGTCGCTCGCATACAGCAGATCAATCTGCTGGTCTCGATACTCCAGCAGGAAGTACAACTCCCCGAACACCTTCGCGAGGTTGCCCCGGTTGATCTCGTC
>DAHWFQ010000094.1:0-26529 GCA_027324895.1 Actinomycetota bacterium
TAGTGGTGGGTGGGTGGCAGGTCGGGATCGTGGTAGATCGCGATGGGGTTCTCACCGAAGCCACGGGGTGGTTGCACGAGCAACACGACATTGCCTGCCACCAGTGCGGCGCACACGATCTCGCCCTGCGCGTCGCGTGACGTGTCCACGAACAGCGAGCCCGGCGCCGGCCCCCAGTGGTCGGTCACCGCTGTCCGGAGGTCCGCGGGGAGGGCGTCGAACCACGTGCGATAGCGGTGCGCCGGGATGCGCACCTGTGCATCCGAGACCTGCTCCTGCGTGAGCCACTCGGGGTCCTGCCCGCCCGCTGCGATCAGGGCATGGATGAACGCGTTGCCCGCTGTGGTGTCCGGCGCCTCGCCGTCGATGGGTGTCAGGTGATCGAGCCCGGGGATGAGGCCGGGTTCGCCCAGGTCGTAGCCGGCGTTGCGCAGTTCACGGAGCAGGCGGATGGTGGAGACCGGCGTGTCCAGGCCCACGGCATTGCCGATGCGTGCGTGCTTGGTCGGGTAGGCGGAGAGCACGATCGCGACCTTGCGGTCCGCGGGCCGGGTGTGTCGCAGACGTGCGTACTTGACCGCGATGTTCGCGACGCGTGCCGATCGCTCGGGGTCGGCGACGTAATGCGGCAGGCCGTCCGCGTCGACCTCCTTGAACGAGAAGGGCACCGTGATGATGCGGCCATCGAACTCCGGCACAGCCACCTGCGTGGCCACATCGAGTGGCGTCATGCCCTCATCGGAGCGTTGCCAGTCCTCGCGACTCCAGGTCAGGCAGAGTCCCTGCAGGATGGGGATGTCGAGTGCGGCAAGCGCTGTCACATCCCAGGCCTCGTCGTCCCCGCCGGCCTGTGCGGTCGCCGGTCGCGTGCCTCCCGCGGCCAGCACGGTGATGATCAAGGCGTCGAGTCCGCCGAGATGTTCCAGCAGGTCGGTCGGGGCATCGCGCAGGGAGGACGCGAAGATCGCCTCGCCGAGGCCACCTGCATCGTCGATCGCCTCGCACAGTCGGTGCGCGAACGCTGCGTTGCCCGCGACCTCCTGGGCGCGGTAGAAGAGGACGCCGACGCGTGGCCGGGTCGCGCTCGCGTCGCCCGATCCGCTGGCCGGCGTGCGCCTCGACGTGCCCCAGACCGGCAGTTCGGTTGGGGGATCGAAGCCGCGACCGGTGAGCAGCAGCGTGTCGGTGAGGAAGGCGTGCAGGTGGCGCAGGTTGGCCGCTCCACCTTGTGCCAGGTAGCGATGCGCGTCCCGGACGACACCGGTGGGGACGTTGCGTGAGAGGTCCATGAGGGCGGCGTTGGGGGCCTGTTCGCCGCCGAGGACGATGAGTGGCACGCCGCTCTCCGCGACCTGGCGGAAGCCCACGCAGAGGTCCTGCGGGCCGCCGAGGATGCGGACCACGACGATGTCGGCCGCGCTGAGGAGCGCTCCCATGTCCCGGTGCGCAGCATGCGTGGGGTTGGCCCAGATGTAGTCCTCGCCGCTGGCGCGCGCACTCAGCAGGTCGGTGTCGGAAGTGGACAGCAGTGCAATGCGCGGCATGCGAACTCCTCGACCGGGATCCTCGCCCCGGCTCGACGTGACCACATGGCGATCGCATGCGGTAGTGCCCGTCACGTCTCTGACTCCCCGCATCGCGGGTCACAGTGGCGGGACCGCCCCGGGTTCACACCGGGTTCCGCAACGTGCACCGTGGCGAACCCTAGCTGCCCTCGACCTCGAATCACGGGGCGGCGGCCGATTGCAGCGCACTCGTTACACTCCCGCGCGTGACCCCTCGTCAAGGAACGGACAGCTGTCCGGGTGTGTTCCGTCCCTTCCTCGCAGAAGACGGCGCCATCATCCGGCTGCGTGCGCCGGGGGGCGCGGTGTCGGTGTCGTTACTGGCGGAACTCGTTGCCATTGCTGGGGAATTCGGCGCGCCGATGGTGCAGCTCACGAATCGCGGCAATCTCCAACTGCGTTCGCTTCCTGACCCGCTGCCGGGGCGACTGGTCGAGCGGCTGATGGCGACGGGCCTGCTGCCGTCACCGGATCACGAACGCGTGCGCAACATCATCGCCGCTCCGCTGAACCGGGGCCTGCGTTCCACAGTGCGGGAACTCGATGCGGCGATCTGCGCCGATCCCCTGCTCGCCGCGCTGCCGGGACGCTTCCTCTGGGCCGTGAGTGACGCCACCGCGATGGTGCTCGGCGAGAGTTGGGATCTCGCCCTGCAGGTGCTCGATGACACGCGTGCGCGGGTGCTGGCGGCGGGTCGTGCAGTGGATGTGCCATTGCGCTCCGGGGTTCCGGAGATGATCGAGCGGGCGCATGCGTTCATGGCCGACCGTGATGCCTCGACCATCTGGAACGTCCGCGACCTGCCCTCCAGCGCCTCCGTCCTCCGGGGGATGCATCCGCTCACGCGGGCGGCGCCGGCGCCGCTCACGCCGGGTCCGGTCGGTGGGGCCCTCGTAGCGGGAGTGCCGTTGGGATTCCTGGACGCCCGCCACGTCGCGGGGCTCGCCGAGGTGACGCTCGAGGTGACGATCACCCCTTGGCGATCGCTCGTCCTCGACGATGGTGTGAGCGCAATCGGGGCCCTGCAGGCAGCAGGGTTCGCCGTCGCCGCGGACTCGCCATGGGCGCGGTTCTCAGCATGTGTCGGTGCGCCCTCCTGCCGACGCACAACCTCATCGACCATCGAGCTTGTGAGGGCGGCCGTCGAGTCCGTGCGCAGCCAGGGGCCGCGCGTGCACGTCGTCGGTTGCGACCGTCGCTGCGGTGCACCCGCCGGTGAACACATCGCAGTGGTGGCACCGCGCGCCCTGCAGGACGTGATGGAGGCGATGTCCGGTGCCTGACCACAAGCCTGCGCCCACGCGGCGCTATGACTACTGCACCGATGGCCCCGAGATCTCCCGGCGCTCCTTCGAGCACATCCGCAGCCTGGCGGACCTGACGACGGTGCCCGAGGATGCGCGTGCCGTCGCCGCGAGGGTCATCCATTCGTCCGGCGATGTGACGATCGCCCAGCAGCTGGAGGTGTCGGTGGGCTTCGCGGGGGCGGCGCGGGCGGCACTCCGGTCCGGGGCGGCCGTCTTCACGGATTCGCACATGCTCGCCGCGGGCATCACGCGGAGCCGCCTGCCCGCGACGAACGAGGTCGTATGCACCTTGCGGGATCCGGCGGTGCCGGACCTGGCCCGTGCCTGGGGTACGACCCGTGCGGCGGCGGCCGTGTCGCTGTGGGACGAGCGCCTGGCGGGTGCCGTGGTGGCCATCGGCAACGCACCGACGGCCCTGTTCCACCTGCTGGAGCTCATCCTCGATGGTGGTCCACGACCCGCAGCGATCGTGGGGATGCCCGTCGGCTTCATCGGCTCCGCTGAGTCCAAGCGGGCACTGGCCACGCATGTGCTTCCCGATGGCGGCCAGGTGCCGTGGATCGTCGTGCACGGCCATCGCGGTGGGTCGGCCATGGCGGCGTCCACGATCAATGCATTGGCGTCTGACGCGGAATGAGCATGGAAGACAGCGCGACCGCGCGTACAGCAGGTCGCCTCTATGGGGTCGGAGTCGGCCCCGGTGACCCCGAGCTGCTCACCGTGAAGGCGGCCCGACTCATTGCCGCCGCCGATGTCATCGCCTACCACGCGGGCACCGGCCGCTCCTCGATCGCGCGCTCCATCGTGGCCGAGCTGCTCCGCGACGGCGTTGTCGAGGAGCAGCTCGCATACCCGGTCACCACCGGCGAGGTCGGGCATCCCGGTGGCTACTACGCCGCGCTCGATGCCTTCTACGAGGACTGCGCGGCTCGCCTGGCAGCCCATCTGGCAGCAGGCAGGACGGTGGTGGTGCTCGCCGAGGGCGACCCGCTGTTCTACGGATCCTTCATGTACCTGCATGACCGGCTGGCGGGGGAGTTCGTCACGGAGATCGTCCCCGGTGTCACCGCGCTGTCCGGCGCGACGGCGGCCGCGGCGCTGCCGCTGGCACGCCACGAGGATGTCCTCACGGTCCTGCCCGGGACCCTGCCCGTGCCCGAGCTGGCGCGACGGCTCGCGGACACCGATGCGGCGATCATCATGAAGCTGGGTCGGAACTTCGAGGGTGTGCGCGAGGCGCTGCGGCAGTCCGGGCTGCTCGGGCGCGCGGTGTATGTGGAGCACGCCACCCGCACGTCACAACGCGTGATGCCAGTCGCCGACGTACCCGCTGACTCCGTGCCCTACATGTCGGTCGTGGTCGTGCCCGGGCAGGACCGGCGTGCCGATGTGCGCGGCCGGGCCTCGACCGGGCACGAGCCCGATCCGCGGTCACGCCCCGGATCGGTGTACGTCGTGGGGCTCGGCCCGGGCCCCGATGACTGGCTCACACCCCAAGCGCGTGAGGTCCTCGCCTCCGTCACGCATGTCGTCGGCTATGCGCCCTATGTGGCTCGTGTGCCGCAGCGGGACGGTCTGCAGCGCCACGCCAGCGGCAACACCGTGGAGGTGCAGCGTGCACGCTTCGCCCTCGACCTCGCGCTCGCCGGCGAGGACGTCGCGGTGGTGTCAGGCGGCGACGCCGGCGTCTTCGGGATGGCCTCCGCGGTCTTCGAGGCCCTCGGCATCGCCCTCGACGAAGCTGGCAGCGGAACCTCGCCGTACGCCGCGCTGCCGGTGAAGGTCATCCCCGGGGTCACGGCGGCGCAGGCCGCCGCGGCGCTCGCGGGGGCGCCACTGGGTGCCGATTACGCGGTCATCTCGCTCTCGGACCGGCTCAAGCCCTGGTCGGTGGTCGCAGATCGGCTGCGCGCCGCCGCATCGGCGGACCTGGCCATCGCCATCTACAACCCGCGATCACAGGCGAGACCGGATCAACTGGCGATGGCGCGGGACGTGCTGCTGTCGGTGCGGTCCCCGGAGACCGTCGTCATGGTGGCGCGCGAGGTGGGTCGTCCCGATGAGGCGCTCGAGGTCACGACGCTCGCCGCCTTCGATCCGGCGAGCGTGGACATGCGCTGCCTCGTCATCATCGGTGCGAGTTCCACGCAGGTGACGGCTGACGGTCGCGTGTGGACACCGCGATTCATTGCGTCGTGACGACCGGCTGCGCCTGCGCCCGATGCTGCTGCATCTCCCAGCGTTCCTCCACATGGGCCAGTCGCCAGTAGGCGATGGCGATCAACCAGGTCAGCACGAACACGGCCACGATGATGAAGCCGAGGTTGCCCAGGTCGAGGGCGCCGAGCCATGACGCGAGTCGATTGACCGGGCCGAGGTGGCCTCGAGTCACCGATGCCAACTCAATGGTGCCGATGATGAGTGCCACGCACACGGAGAGCCCGGTCACGGCGAGGTTGTAGTAGACCTTGCGCACCGGCGTCGTGAAGGCCCACTCGTAGGCGATGGTCATGAACAGGCCGTCGAGGAAGTCCAGTGTGGACATGCCCGCTGCGAACAGCAGCGGCAGCACGAGGATGGCGAACCAGGGCAGGCCGGCGGCGGCGGTGGAGCCGGCCATGACGAGCAGCGCCACCTCGCTGGCGGTGTCGAAACCCAACCCGAAGAGCATGCCGAGCGGCGCCATGTGCCAGGGTGAGCGGACGGCTGCGCCGAGCCGACGCAGGAGCCGCGCCAGCAGGCCCCGCGACTCCAGCTGCTGGACGAGTGCAGCTTCGTCGAACGTGCCCTGCTGCAGGGCGCGCCACATGCGCCAGATGCCGATGAGGGCGACGAGGTTCACCAGTCCGATGAGGTACAGGAAGGATGCGGAGGCGAGCGTTCCCAGGCTGTGCATCAGTGAGCCCGAGGTCGCCCGTGCATTCGCGAGGTGGCGCAGGGCGTCGGCGCCAGCGGCCACCACGGCCGTCATGAGGAACACCATGAGTGAATGTCCCTGGGCGAACCAGAAGCCCACCGACTTCGGGCGTTGCCCCTCCGCCATCAGTTTCCTGGTGGTGTTGTCGATGGCGGCGATGTGGTCGGCATCGAAGGCGTGACGCATGCCGAAGACGTAGGCCGTGACGCCGAGGCCGAGGCCGAAGGCCCGGCTCCCGACTTCCAGGTGCGCCGGCACGATGACGAACAGCAGCACTCCGAAGCCGACGAGGTGCATGAGGATGAGCACGGCGAGGTACGCGAGGACCGACGCCCAGTCCGCCCGATCCCATTGCAGGGAATAGCGGTTCCTGGCGACGGGGGCACTGGTGACAACCGGCAGGGGGGCCACGGCCATCCTCCTCGGGACGGGTCGTCGAGCGGTGGCCGTGCAGTCGACTGGGCTCGTCCCCTTGCGGGGCATCACCATTGCGGGACAGTGCCGGGATCTCACCGGACTTCGCTTCGGGCCACGACCCGGCGACGCCGGGCTTGGTCGGACCCTACACGCTGGCTGCGCCAGGTCGAGGCCGGCAACCGTAGAGGTGCGACTCGACGAACGCCGGTGCCGCCAGCGCCCTGCCCACGATGATGACGGCTGCCTGCCGCAATCCGTGGGCCTCCACCTGTGATGCGATGTCCGAGAGCGTGCCACGCAGGATGAGCTCGCCCGGCTGCGTCACCTGGGAGCCGACGGCGACCGGGCAGTCGGCGCCGTAGAACTCGGCGAGCTCCGCCGCGATGTGGCGGGTGTGCCGGATTGCCAGGTGCAGCACGAGTGTCGCGCCGGTGGCTGCGAATGCCGACAGCGACTCCGCATCCGGCATGCGCGTGGAGTCCTGCTGGGCGCGCGTGAGGACGACCGACTGGGCCAGTTCGGGGACCGTGAGCTCCACCCCGAGGATGGCAGCGGTGGCAGCGTAGGCGGGCACTCCCGGCGTGACGTCCCACGGAACACCGGCGGCATCGAGCCGCCTGGTCTGCTCGGCGATAGCGGAGTAGATGGACGGGTCCCCGGAGCACAGGCGGGCCACGTCGTCGCCGCGTCGGTGTGCCGCCACGAGGTGGGCGGTGATGGCGTCGAGGTCGAGGTGCTGCGTGTCGATGCGTTGCGCATCGGCCGGGCAGTGGTCAAGCACCGCGTCGTCGAGGTACGTCCCCGCATAGAGGCACACGGGGCTGGCGGCGAGCAGGCGGATGGCCCGCAGCGTGAGCAGGTCGGCGGCACCCGGGCCGGCACCGATGAAGTGCACGGTCATGCCCGGTCCTCCACGCTCGCGGTCCCGGGACGCACGACGAGGTCCGCGGCCTTGGTGGCACTCCATTGCACGAGCGGCCGTGCCGGCGTCCACGAGGTGAAGCGCCCCAAGGGTGAGGCCTGTTCGATGGAGATGCGGGTGAGTGTGCCACCCAGCTCGCTGAAGGCCTCGACGAGCACGGATTCGGTCTCGAGCGTCACGGCATGTGCGACGCAGCGACCACCCACGGGCAGCCTGCTCCAGGAGGCCATGAGCAGTGCTCGACTCAGCCCTCCGCCGATGAACACGGCATCCGGGGCGTCGAGCTCAGGGAGTTGCGCGGCGACGTCACCTTCCACGACGGTGACCCACGCACCCACGCCGAGTTGCCCGGCATTGCGGCGGATGCGTTGTGCGCGCTCGGGTCTCTGCTCGATGGCGGTGGTGCGGGCTCGCGGCTCCGCGAGCGCCCATTCGATGCCCACGGTCCCGGACCCGGCGCCGAGGTCCCAGAGGTGCGCACCCGGTGTGGGGCGGAGGTGGGCCAGTGCCGATGCCCGGGCGTCACGCTTCGTGAGTTGCCCATCGTGCTCGAAGGCCGACTCCGGATGCCCGGGCGTGCTGCCCAGGGCAGGGCGCAGGGCTGCGCCGTCCCCGGCTACGGCGACACAGGCGAGGACGAGGTCGGGTGTCCGCTCGTCACCCCAGGAGTGCGCCGCTTCCGTGCGCGAGCCCTCGTCGGCGCCGCCGAGGTGCCACCAGGCGGTGATCGTGGAGGCACCGCAGCCCTCGGCCACGAGCAGCCGCGCCAACGCGCTGGGCCCGGCGCCGTCCGGGCACAGCACCACCAGCCGGGCGCCCGGTGCGAGGTGCCGACGTACCGCGTCGATGTCACGGCTCGTCGCTGTCACCACCTGCGTGACCTCCGCGGGCCAGCGCATGCGCGCCCGCGCGAGGGTCTCCGAGGAGATCCAGGGGTGGATGCGCACCGCGTCCGCGCCGAGCAGGGAGATCAACGTGGAGCCGATGCCCGACAGCAGCGGGTCCCCGCTCGCCAGCACCACGACGCCGTCGACATCGGGAGCAGCGCCGACGCCCAGGCGCCCGAGCAGTTCGCTGAGTCCCGGCCGCAGCGGGCTGGGAAGCGTGTGGCGTTGTTGCTGGGGCGCGGTCGGCACGCGATCCAACTGACGGGCGCTGCCGATCACGACACGGGCACCTTGCAGCAGCGCGCGGATAGCCGTTGGCAGGTCATGGAAGTCGCCGTCGCCCAGGCCCACGACATCGATCACGAGCGAACCCTATGTGATACGTTCCGCGGGATCTCGGGCGAGGAATCCGGTGCAAGTCCGGAGCGGTCCCGCCACTGTAAGCGTCGGTGCTTCACGCCGACGTGAGCCAGGACGTCCTCCGAGTGACACCCGCCCGGATTCCCGGTCGGGCAGGTTCGAATGGCGAGCGAGGTCACTCGCCTGGAGGTGCGCGCGTGCCGCAATTCCCCTTCTCCGCCATCGTCGGTGCCGACGACATGGCGTTGGCGCTCGTCCTCACCACGGTGTCACCGGAGGTCGGTGGCGTGCTCGTGCGTGGTGAGAAGGGGACTGCCAAGTCCACCATGGTCCGCGCGCTCACCGAGGTGCTGCCGGAGCAGCAGGTGGTCGTCGATTGCCGCTTCGCCTGCGACCCCCACGACCCGGATCCGCGCTGCCCGGATGGACCGCATGGAGCGGATGCCCCGGCGACTGAGCGCGCCGCACGACTCGTCGAACTCCCGGTGGGTGCCACCGAGGATCGCGTCATCGGATCACTCGATCTCAGCCGCGCCCTTGGTGCCGGCGAAACCGCCTTCGAACCGGGCCTGCTGGCCCAGGCCAATCGCGGACTGCTCTACGTGGACGAGGTGAACCTGCTGCACGACCACCTCGTCGATCTCCTGCTCGACGCGGCAGCCATGGGTCGCAACAGCGTGGAGCGTGACGGTGTCTCCGTCTCGCATGCCGCACGCATCGTGCTCGTCGGCACCATGAACCCGGAGGAGGGCGAGTTGCGCCCGCAACTGCTCGACCGCTTCGGGCTGACCGTGGAGGTGGCGGCATCCCGCGAGCCGTCCGAACGAGCCGACGTCGTGCGCCGGCGCCTCGCCTTCGACGCCGACCCGGAGGCCTTCGTCGGCATGTTCGCGTCGCAGGAGCACGCACTGCGGCAGCGCATCGTGGCGGCCCGCCGCGCGCTGCCCGCAGTCGAGCTGTCCGAGTGGGCGTTGCTGAAGATCGCCACCGTGTGCGCTGGTTTCGAGGTCGACGGCATGCGCGCCGACATCGTGACGGCACGAGCCGCCCGCGCGCATGCGGCGTGGGAGGGACGCCCGTCGGTCACGCGCGCAGACATCCGAGTGGCGGCCCGCCTCGCGCTGCCGCATCGCCGACGCAGGAACCCCTTCGACGCCCCGGGCCTGGATGAGGCCCTGCTGGACCGCCTGCTCGGCGACGACCCCGAGCCGGACGGTGACGAGCCGGAACACGACGTTCCGCAGCGCACGCAGGACGCCATCGGTGAGGCCCCGGATGCCGGCACACCCGCTGATGGCGGCGCCGACTCCAGTGCCCAACCTGCGGGCGAGGACGCCGCGCCCTCGACGGATGCCAGCCCCTCCGAGTCCCACGGCGCATCACAACCCGATGCCGGAAGTGAGGAGCCGCCGGGCGAGGCTGCCCCATCGGCGGCCACCGTGGCCACGCCAGGCGACGCGCGGCGTGCCCGCGTCCTGCGGCTGCGCGGGATCGGCGCCGGCGATGCCGGGCGGCGCAGTCGCGCCATCACGTCGACCGGTCGCATGATCACGTCGGGTCCCTTCGTCGGTGGACGCGTCCACCTGCTCGACACCGTCCGAGCCGCAGCACCGCGGCAGTCCCAGCGCGGCCGCGACGACCGTCTCCTGGTGCACGCCGAGGACCTCCGTCAGCAGGTCACGGAGGGTCGCGAATCGAACCTCGTGCTGCTGGCCGTGGATGCCTCCGGTTCCATGGGTGCGCGGCAGCGCATGTCTGAGGTGAAGGGCGCTGTGCTCAGCCTCCTGCTTGACGCGTACCAACGCCGGGATCGGGTCGGCGTGGTCACCTTCCGGGAGTCCGAGGGACGCCTCGTGCTGCCTCCCACCTCGTCCGTCGAGGCCGCGGCACGATGCCTTGGCGACCTGCCGCACGGCGGGCGCACGCCGCTCGCGGAGGGGCTCATGGTGGCCGCGCGGACCTTCGCGTTGGAACGCATCCGCGATCCACGTCGGCGGCCGCTCCTCGTGCTCCTCACCGACGGGCGCGCCACCAGCGGCACGGCGGCCCTGGCGCGCGCTCGGCAGATCGCCGACCGTTGGCATCACACCGGCGTGCAGGCCGTGGTCGTCGACTGTGAGAGCGGTCGCTTCCGCATGGGCCTCGCCGGTGACCTGGCGCGACGCATGGGCGCAGAGCACCTGCCGCTGGAGCAGGTGGCGGCCGAGCAGTTGGTGTCCGTGATACGCAGTCGAAGGGCGGCATGATGACGCAGGGAACGACGCCGGCGACCCCGGATGATGGCCGCACCACGCGGGAACGTCGGCACTCGCCGCTCGTCATCGTCCACAGTGGTGCCGGCAAGGGCAAGTCGACGGCCGCCTTCGGCCTGGCCCTGCGCGGGTGGAACCAGGGCTGGTCGATCGGTGTCTTCCAGTTCGTGAAATCCGAGAAGTGGCGCGTGGGGGAGCAGGGCGCCTTCGAGGCGCTCGATGAGGTGCACCGGACAACCGGACAGGGTGGACCCATCGAATGGCACAAGATGGGGTCGGGCTGGTCCTGGTCGCGGAAGTCCGGGACGGACGATGACCACGCCGCGGCCGCCCGTGAGGGTTGGGCGGAGATCAAGCGACGCCTGGCGGACGAGCGCCACCAGCTGTACGTGCTCGATGAGTTCAGCTACGTCATCAGCTGGGGCTGGGTGGACATCGACGATGTCATCGAGACCCTCTCCGGGCGACCCGGTTACCAGCATGTCGTGATCACGGGGCGCAACCCGCACCCGCGCCTGCTCGAACTCGCCTATGTCTCCACCGAGATGGTGAAGCTCGCCCATCCCTTCGACAAGGGGCAGAAGGGTCAGAAGGGCATCGAGTGGTGAGAGTCCCGCGCATCGTCGTCGCCGCACCTGCCTCGGGGCAGGGCAAGACGACTGTGGCCGTCGGCATCATGGCCGCGCTCACGCGGTCGGGCCATGTCGTCGCGCCGGGGAAGGTGGGGCCGGACTACATCGACCCCGGGTACCACGCGGTGGCGACCGGTCGGCCGGGGCGCAACCTCGATCCCTGGCTGGTGGGTCCGGAGCGCATCAACCCCTTGATGCTGCACGGTTTCCTCACGCCGCGCGCTGCCGACATCGCCGTCATCGAGGGGGTCATGGGCCTGTTCGACGGGCAGATCGGCCAGGACGGCTTCGCGTCCACGGCACACGTCGCCCGACTCACCGCCTCGCCGGTGGTGCTCGTCGTTGACATCTCATCGACGTCGCGCACGGTCGCCGCCATCGTGCAGGGCCTGCGCCACTTCGACCCCGAGGTCGTGGTAGGCGGGGTGATCCTCAACAAGGCGGGCAGTGCGCGGCACGCGCAGGAGGCGAGGGGCGCAGTCGAGGGGATCGGCGTCGAGGTCCTGGGTGTGCTGCCCCGTGGTGCGGGCATCCACATGCCCTCGCGTCACCTCGGCCTGGTGCCCGCCGCCGAACGTGCGGATGCCACGGCGGCCCTTGATCGACTGGCCGAGCAGACGGCCGAGCACCTCGACCTGGCGCGCATCCTGCAGGTGGCGCAACGGGCACCGGATGTCGAGGTCGAGGCATGGAGTCCGCCGACGCGCACCACGCTGGCCACGCCCGCACGGATCGCCATCGCCGGCGGCCGCGCGTTCACCTTCCGGTACGCCGAGACCGAGGAACTGCTGCGCGCCGCAGGTTGCGAACCGGTCATCTTCGACCCCGCACGTGACGCGGAACTGCCGACGGGCACCTCCGGCCTCTACCTGGGCGGGGGCTTCCCCGAGGCGCACACGACCGCACTCGCAGGGAACACCCGGCTGCTGCACGAGATCCGTGACGCCATCGGCGCCGGCATGCCGACGGTCGCCGAGTGTGCGGGCTTGCTCTACCTGGCCCGCTCGCTCGACGGCGCGCCCATGGTGGGAGCCGTCCCCGCGACCGCCGCCATGGCGGCCCAGCTCGTCATCGGCTATCGCAGTGCCACGCTCGCGGTGGACAGCATCCTCGGTCCCGCCGGCGTCGAGGTGCATGCGCATGAGTTCCATCGCACCCGCACCTCGCCCCCGCACCTGGGCGCTGGCGCCTGGCTGGTCGACGGTGCAGCCGCGGGCTTCGCGCTCGATCCGGCCGGAAGCGGACGCGCCACGGTGCACGCCTCCTACCTCCACCTGCACTGGGCGGGTGAGCCCAGCCTCGCCGAATCCTTCGCGGACGCGGCCACGGCATTCGCCGCAACGGGCGCGCGGCCCCGTGGTCGCGACGGCGCCACCAGCCACGCAGTGGTCGACGTCCAGGAAGCGGCGACCGTCGATCCGCTGGAGCACCATGGCGATGCCGAACTCGCGCGCGGGCTCGTCGACCTGGCCGTCAATGTGCGCCTGCCGCGACCACCCGCCTGGCTGATGGCCACGCTGGAGGCCTCGCTCTCCGAACTGGCCAGCTACCCCGATGCGCGCGCAGCACGCGCCGCCATCGCCGCGCGACACGGGCTGCCCGAGTCGATGGTGCTTCCGACCAGTGGCGGCGCCGAGGCGTTCACGCTCATCGCCCGCAGCATCGAGGGACGACGTCCGGTGGTCATCCATCCGCAGTTCACGGAACCGGAGGCAGCGCTGCGTCGAGCCGGGCGCGTCCCCGATCGGATGCTGCTCCGCGCCGACACGGGATTCACCCTCACGCCGGAACAGCTTGGAATGGAAGGGGATCTCGTCTTCATCGGCAATCCGACGAACCCCACCGGCGTGCTGCACACGCGTGCCACGTTGCAATCGCTGCGCACGCCCGGACGGGTCCTGGTGTTCGACGAGGCGTTCATGGATGCGGTGCCCGGTGAGCCGGAGACACTCGTCGGACCCGGCATGGACAACCTGCTCGTGCTCCGATCGCTGACCAAGACCTGGGGCATCGCCGGGCTGCGGGCGGGGTATGTCGTCGGCGACCCCGATCTCATCGCCCTGCTGGCCCGGCAACAGCCGCATTGGTCGGTCTCGACCCCCGCCTGCACGGCCATGGTCGCCACCGCCTCGCCGCACGCCATGGCTGAGGCGCGGGGCGGGGCGGAGACGCTGGCGCAATGGCACGCCCATCTCGTGCACGGCCTCACGGAGCACGGGTTCCGCACCGTCACCGGCGTCGCCCCCTTCGTCCTGGTCGAGGCCGGGGAGGGATCGCGCGAGGCGCTGCGCGAACTGGGTTTCGCCGTGCGCCGCTGCGACACCTTCCCCGGCCTCGACGCGCGGTGGATCAGGGTGGCCGTGCGTGAGCCCGCAGTGTCCGATGAGTTGGTGCGGGCGTTGACCTTGGCGCGAGTCGAGGGCCCAGCAGGCGGCACGACACCATATGCGGGTCGGTTCGTTGACGGAGGGGTCGCATGAGGTTCGAGATCGACGCGGATGCGGCGCGGGTGCTCATCTGCGATCCAGGGGTGGACGCCGTGCCGATGGTCCACGCGCTGCTGGCACAAGGGGCGTCCGTGGATGTCGAGGTCACGCGGCAGGAACTGCCGGCCATTCGGGACCTGGTGGCGAG
Source organism: Actinomycetota bacterium (assembly GCA_027324895.1). Lineage (GTDB taxonomy): Bacteria > Actinomycetota > Actinomycetes > S36-B12 > UBA5976 > JAKALQ01. The sequence continues at coordinate 13,894 of DAHWFQ010000094.1, forward strand.
GGACCTGGTGCGGCTGGTCCGGGAGCCCGACTCCCATCACTACGACGTCGTCATCCGGCCGCGGGCACTGCCGGACGGGCACGCGGAAGCGCAACCCGCGAAGGACGGCACCATGCGCGGTTCGGTCACCCTCGTGGGTGGCGGACCGGGCCATGCCGACCTCATCACCGTCGCCGGCCTGCGTGCCCTGCGAGACGCAGACGTGGTGGTGTGCGATCGGCTCGCGCCCTTGGCGCACCTCGCCGAACTGGGAAGCGGGGTCGAGGTCATCCACGTCGGCAAGATCCCGCGCGGTGCGTTCACGCCGCAGGAGCAGATCAACGCGCTGCTCGTTGCGAAGGCCCGCGAGGGCAAGTCCGTCGTGCGCTTGAAGGGGGGCGACAGCTTCGTCTTCGGCCGTGGTGGCGAGGAATGGAATGCCTGCGTGGAAGCCGGCGTCCCGGTTCGTGTCATCCCTGGCGTCACCAGCGCGATCGCGGCCCCCGAGCTGGTCGGGATCCCCGTGACCCACCGGGATCTCACGCAGGGCTTCATCGTGGTGTCGGGGCACGTGCCGCCCGGAGACGCGCGGAGCTCGCTCGACTGGGCGGGGATCGCGCAGAGCGGCCTGACCATCGTCATCCTCATGGGCGTCGCGGCACTCGACGCCATCTCGGAGACGCTGATGCGCAGCGGGCTGGATCCGGCAACCCCCGCAGCGTGCATCTCGAATGCCGGGATGCCCAGCCAGCGGGTCGTGCGCGCCACCCTCGTCGAACTCGCGGGCGTGGTTGCGGACAGTGGCATCGACCATCCCGCGGTGACGGTCATCGGGCACACCGTGGCGGCCCTCCGTGAGGTTGGGGCCGACGGTGGTGCGGCGTGCTGAGATCGATGCGCACGGGTCTTCGGCTGGCGCTGGGCACGCTCACCGTCATCCCGGTGGGTGACCTGCCGACGATCTCGAAGCGTGAAGCGGCCTGGTCGGCTGCCCTCGCTCCGGTCGCGGTGCTTCCGCTCGGGTTGCTCGCCATGGCCGTGTCGCTTGCCGGGGCGAGAGCGCACCTCAACGCCGGCATCGTGGCGGCTCTGGTCGTGATGGGCCTGGCCTGGGGCACTCGTGCCATGCACTGGGACGGACTTGCCGACACCGCGGATGGCTTCGCTGCCGGCTGGGATCGTGAGCGCGCGCTCCACGTCATGCGCCTGGGGAACGTCGGGCCCAGCGGGGTCGGCGTGCTCACGATGGTGCTGCTGCTCGACGTGCTCGCCCTCGCCGGGATTGAGCGGCACGCAGGCGGGTGGCTGCTGGTCGGGGCCCTCGTGGTCGTCTCGCGGGGTGCACTGGTGCTCGCCGCGTCTGTACGCGTGCCCGCTGCACGGAATGAGGGGCTGGGGTCGGTCGTCGCCGCATCGGTGCCGCACGCGACGACCGCGGTGGTGGTGCTGGCGGCGACTGCCCTGCTCGTCGGCGCCAGCGCGGTGCTGGGTACCGGCCTGGACACGGCATTGGTGGCGGCGGCCTGCGGGTTCGGCGCCGTGGCGCTGCTGCTCCGCCGCACGCATCGGATCCTCGGCGGCATCACCGGGGATGTCATGGGAGCCGCCATCGAACTGCAGTTCTGCGTGATGGCGATCGTCCTCTCCGGGGTGGGGTCGTGAAGGCACTCGTCCTCGGTGGGATCCGCTCCGGGAAGTCCTCGGTGGCGGAGGGCCTGGTGCGCACGTTCCAGACCGCCGGCGCCATCACCTACATCGCGACCGGGCCCGTGATCGACGACGCCGATTGGGCTCGACGGGTGGCCGCGCATCGGGCGCGACGCCCCGCCCATTGGCTCACTGTGGAGACCATCGAACTCGCTACCGCCATCAACGCGCTCAACGGCCCGGCGATCATCGATGGCCTTGGCACCTGGCTGGCGGCCAGGCTCGACCTGCTCGATGCCTGGCAGCGGAGTCGAGCCGCGTGGGAACCGCTGCTGGAGGCGACGATCGACGAGTTGGCGCAGGCGATCGCATCATCGGATCAGGACCTCGTCATCGTCTCCGATGAGGTCGGACTGGCCCTCGTCCCCGAGTCGCGATCGAGTCGCGCCTTCGTGGACTGGCTCGGCTGGACCAACCAGCGGGTGGCCGCGGTGTGCGACGCCGTGGATCTCGTCGTGGCCGGACAGGTGCTGCAGGTCAAGCGATGATCGGGTTCGACGCCGTATCCCTGGGGCTCTGCGTCGGGTACGTCGGTGACGCGATCTTCGGCGACCCGCGTCGCTGGCATCCGGTGGCCGGGTTCGGTCGTCTGGCAGCCGCCTTGGAGCCGCACCTCTACAAGCCCACCCGTCGACGCGGTCTGCTGGTCGAGGTCCTCCTCGTCGGCACACCCGTGCTGGCCGGCCTGGCGCTCACATCGACACGCGGTGCGGTGTCCGTGGCCCTCGTGGCGGTCAGCACGTGGGCGGTGCTGGGCGGCCGTTCGCTGCGTGTCGAGGCGACGGCCATGGCCTCGTTGCTCGATGCCGGGGACCTGTCCGCGGCACGGCTGCGGGTGAGGAACCTCGTCGGACGTGACGCGTCGGGCCTCGATGGGCCGGAGTTGGCGCGGGCCTGCGTCGAGTCGGTTGCCGAGAACGGGGCCGACGCCGTCGTGAGCCCATTGTTCTGGGGCGCGGTGGCTGGCATCCCCGGGCTGTTGGGTTATCGCGCGGCCAACACGCTCGATGCCATGTTCGGGCACCGCACACCACGACTTCGCCGCTTCGGCTGGGCGGCGGCACGGTTCGATGACCTGCTCAACTGGGTTCCCGCGCGGGCCACGGTCCTCGTCACGGCGATTGCCTCGGGGTCGCCGCGTGCGGCCATGCGTGTCTTCACGACCGTGCGCCGGGACGCTCCGGCGCATCCCAGTCCGAATGCGGGCCCGGTCGAGGCGGCGTTCGCCGCAGCCCTGGATAGGCAACTGGGCGGCCGCAATGTCTATGCCGGCGAGGTGGAGCAGCGGGGCCTGCTCGGCAACGGGCCCGCCATCCGGACCGAGGACATCGCGAGTGCGATTCGCCTGCAGCGACGCATCGGGATCATTGCGCTGCTGTTCGCAGTCAGCCTTCGGATGGCGCTTCGCGCAGTGCTGTGAGGCAGTCGTCGACGTTGGTCACGACCGTCGCGGTTGCGGCAGCGGGTGGGCGCCGCAGCACCACGACCGGCACCCCGAGTTCGGCCGCCGCGTCGAGTTTGGCGGACGTGTGCGAGCCGCCGGAGTCCTTGGTGATGAGCACGTCGATGCGGTGTGCCTGCAGGAGTGCGAGCTCATCAGCCCGTTGATAGGGGCCCCGGTCCTCGATCACCGTCCAGGTTGCCGGCGCCTGCACCGCGAGCGGCTCGACCACGCGCACGAGCACCGTCCGCAGGCGCCATGATGCGAAGGCGTGCAGTGTCTGCCTCCCGCTCGTGATGAACGGACGCATCCCCAGTGCCTCCGCCCGGTCCCGGACCTGCGTCAGGTCGGACTCCCAGTGCCAGATCGCCGCATCGCTGCGGTCTCCCCAACCGGGGCGCTCCAGGCGGATGAGCGGAACCCCCAGCACTCGGCTCGCCTCTGCCGCGTGATCGGACATGGTTGCTGCGAAGGGATGGGTGGCGTCGATGAGATGGGAGAAGCCCCCGTCGCGCATGAACGCCACCAGACCTTCCACACCCCCGAAGCCACCGACGCGCACCGAGCCGAAGGGAAGCCGCGGAGTGGACACACGTCCGGCCAACGAGGAGACGTGCGGGATGTCTGCGCTGGTGAGCCTCGCTGCGAGGTCGCGGGCCTCTGCGGTCCCGCCGAGCAGGAGTATGCGCACGGGCGGATGATACGCGGGCGCATTCGGCTGCAATGGACCCCCGAAGGGATCCATTCGCCTTGAGTAGCGGGGACAGGAGCCGTCGCATCGCGGGGGATCAACCCCGCGCTGCTCCTCCCAAATCCTGACGCCACACCAGAAAAGACGAATGGACCCCCGAAGGGATCCATTCGCCTTGAGTAGCGGGGACAGGATTTGAACCTGCGACCTCTGGGTTATGAGCCCAGCGAGCTACCGAGCTGCTCCACCCCGCGTCGGTAGGCGCAATGGTACCGGCCGCCTGCTGCCGGAGCCAAATTGGCTTGCGGTTGCGCCACTTTGGAACGACTGCGCCGCACGTTGGACGACCCGCGAGCAGCACCGAGCGCTGAGGGACCGCTCAGATGGCGGCGCGACCGGTGAACGCGATGATGCGGTCCCACGCGTCGGCACAGGCCTCGGCGTGATCTGCGAAGGATCGGTCGAAGAAGGAGTGGGGCGCACCCTCGTACACATGGCGCTCGGCGGCGATGCCGCGCGCCTGCAGGCCCGCCAGCATCTCGTCGTATGAAGCCGGATCGATGGCAGTGTCAGCGCCACCGAGCAGCATGAGCAGGGGCGCGCTCACGCGATCCTGCAGCGGCAGGATGCCATCCGGCCGGCCGTAGAAGCCGACCGCACCGGCGAGGCCAGGTTGCACGGCAGCCTGACGCCAGGAGTTCGTGCCTCCGAAGCAGAAGCCGACCGTGAAGACCTGCTTCGCCCCATTGGCCCGCAACCTGTCGATGCAGGCCCGCACGTCCGCATCGATGCCCTCAGGCGTCGTCAACTTCACATGCGGCCAATAGTCGAAGTCCTGCGAACGGTCGCCGCGGCCCGCAGTGCGTGCGAAGTAGTCGAAGGCGATGGCGTGGAAGCCCGCCTCGGCGAAGCGCACCGCCAGGTCCTTGTAGTACGTGTGCAGGCCACGCACATCCGGCAGGATGACGAACCCGCGCTCGGAGTCGGCCTCCGGGTGCGCCTCATAGGCGTCGAAGACATTGCCGTCGGAAGCGGTGAGCGTGCGCTCGTGCATGGCTACGACCGCCCCGCGGACCGGCGGTGCGGGTGGACGGCTCTCATCACTGTGACACATGCCCGGAGCATCGCACACGCAGCAAAGCGCGCAACAGGCAGCAGGTCATCGGTCGGTCAGGAACATCGTCGGTCAGGAACATCCTCGAGGTGACGGCTGCTGGGGGCGTGCGGGCGCAGAGGGCACTCGGCGTCGCGGTCCGCGCTGGTCGGTCCGTGCACCCGTCCTCGGCTACAGACGGTGCTCCATGCGTGCCTTCAGATTGGCCAGCGTGACATCCGCTTCGTGCTCGTTCAACTTCAGCACAAAGGGTTCTACGAGCTTGCCCAGCAGCGGAACCGGGATCTTGTACTCGACGTCGGCCATCATCTTCGTGCCGGTTCCCTCGGGTTCGAAGGTCCAGATGAAGGAACTCTCGATATCGCCCGAGTCCTTGGTGGCGATGCGCTGGTCGGGTACCACGTCAACGAATTCGGCGTGCCCCTTGAATCGTTTGCCCGCCATCTTGTAGACCCAGTTGTCACTCGTCCCCACACCGCTCGGTGTGAGCTTCACATCGTTGACCTCGAGCATGCTCGGCCAGACCTCCGGCCAGTTGCCTGGGTTCTTCCAGTACTCGAAGACCTCGTGCACCGGAGCCTCGATCGTGATGCTCCTCTGGAAATGCGCCATGACTCTCTTCTCCCTCGGTTGCATTCGGAGCGCCGATCACGGTGAGGCAGCGAGCCGTTGCGGCTACGCCCAGGAAGGTACGCCGACGACTACGTGTGCACCATTGCCGTTGGCCCGTCTAGACAGGTCATACCCGCTCAAGCCGTGGCGAACTGCTACTCGGCGATGAGTTCCAGCACCCGATCGTGCAGCAGGCCGTTGCTCGAGAGCAGGCTCGACTGTGCCAAGGGGTCCCCACCTCGGAATCCGGTAGCCCGGCCACCCGCCTCGGTGATGACCGGCACCAGCGCGCCCATGTCCCAGGGTGCCAGCGTGGGCTCGGCACCGACATCGACAGCTCCCTCGGCAACGAGCACATGGGAGAGGAAGTCCCCATAACCGCGCTGACGCCAGGTCGCGTCGATCAGGCGCTGCAGCGCGCCGGGCGTCAGCGAATGCCGATCCCACTCGACGGAGTCGGAGAAGGAGAAGGAGGCGTCGTGCAGCGACGTCACCGCGGAGACCCGGATGCGACGCGAGGATCCGTCGACGTCACGGGTCCAGGCGCCCGCTCCCTTGGCGGCCCACCAGCGGCGACCCAACGCGGGTGCGCTGACGACGCCGACGACCACCTCCTCATCGACTGCCAGCGAGATGAGCGTGGCCCACACCGGCACCCCGCGCATGTAGTTCTTGGTGCCATCGATGGGGTCGACGATCCAACGGCGCCCGGCACCGTTGTCGCCGCCGAACTCCTCACCGATGATGTCGTCCGCGGGCATCTGCTCGGCGAGCGCGGCACGGATGAGGCGCTCCACCGCCTGGTCGGCCTCGGTCACAGGCGTCGCATCAGGTTTCGTCATCACCACGAGGTCAGTGGATCGGTAGTGATGCATGGCGCGTTGGTCCGCGTCGTCCGCCATGGCCAGCGCGAGGCCCAGCTCGTGCGCGAATTCCCCAGTGATGCCAATGGTTTCCATCATCCTGGCCCTTCCTCGGAACGCATCGAACGGAGCAGCCGACGCATGGAGGCGAGTCGGGCGGCCCCGCGCGGGCCTGCCGAACCGGCGGCCACGAACTCGTCGAGTCCGCACTCCTCCTCGTCATGGGTGCAGCCGCGCGGACACTCGTCGGTGCCTCCCACGAGATCGGGGAAGTGCTCGATGAGCCGCTTGACGTCCACGTGCGCCAGCCCGAACGAACGCACGCCCGGTGTGTCCACGATCCAACCGCCGCCGGGCAGGGGGAGCGCGATGGCCGATGACGACGTGTGACGGCCGCGCCCGGTCACGTCGTTCACGTCACCGGTGACGCGTGAGGCGTCGGGCACGAGGGCGTTCACCAGCGTGGACTTGCCGACGCCCGAGTGGCCGACGAAGACGGTGACCCGATCGGTGAGCCGTTGACGCAGTGACGTGAGGTCGTCGCCCCTGGCCACCACCTCCACGGGAACATCGAGCGCCTCGTACTGCTGGAGCAGGGCCGCGGGATCGGCGAGGTCCTGCTTGGTGAGGATGAGCAGGGGCTCGGCGTCCGCGTCGTATGCGGCCACCAGGCAGCGGTCGATGAGGCCGGTACTGGGTGCCGGGTCCGCCAGCGCCGTCACGACCGCCACGCAGTCGACGTTCGCCACGATGGCGCGCTCGACAGGGTCGTTGTCGTCAGCGGTGCGACGGAGCACATGCCGGCGTTCACTGATGCCGACGATGCGCGCCATGGCGTCCGCACGGCCGGATGCGTCGCCCGTGATCGAGACGTGGTCACCGACCATCACGCCCTTGCGGCCCAGTTCGCGCGCCTTGACGGCGTAGACCGCGGTGCCGTCGACATCGAGCGTGAAACGCCCTCGGTCCACCGCCACCACGAGGCCCGCAATCGCATCGCCGAAGGCGGGTCGCTCCTTGGTGCGCCGGCGTGCCTTGGTGCGACCAGGACGCACGCGGACGTCGTCCTCATCGAGGTGCTGGCTGCCTCGACTCATGCGCGACCTGCGACGAGCTCGAGCCACAGGTCGGCGAACTGGGGCATCGTCTTGGCCGTGGTCGCGATGTCCTCGACCTCGAGGCCCGGGATGCGCAGGCCGAGGACGGCCGCCGCGGTCGCCATCCGATGGTCCTCGTAGGTCGCCACGGTTGCGGGGTGCAGGGAGTCCGAGGGTTCGATGAGGAGGCCGTCGTCAGTGTCGCGAGCGATGGCGCCGATGCGTCCGAGCTCGGTGGCGAGTGCGGACAGGCGGTCGGTCTCGTGGCCGCGGAGGTGTGCGATCCCGGAGAGCCGTGACGGCGTGCTCGCGAGCGCGCACACCGCGGCGATCACGGGCGTGAGCTCACCGACATCGCGCAGATCCGCCTGCAATCCCAACAACTGCTCGGGGCCGAGCACGGTGAGCCCATGTTCGTCGAGGGTCACGGTGCCACCCATCGCGGTGAACAGGTCACGGAGGCGGTCGCCCGCCTGGGTGGTGGTGGCCGGCCAGTCCCGAACCGTCACCTCGCCGCTTGTCACCATGGCCGCAGCCAGGAAGGGAGCCGCGTTCGAGAGGTCGGCCTCGATCGTGCAGTCGAGGTCCGCGATGGTGCCCGGATGCACGGTCCACGTCGCGTGCGACGGATCCGAGGCGTCCACGTCGACCTCGATGCCGCGTTCACGCAGCATGGCCACCGTCATGTCGAGGTGTGGCATCGACGGGATCGCCGGTCCACGGTGCTCGATGGTGCAGCCCTGCTCGAAGCGGGCTGCCACGAGCAGCAGCGCGGACACGAACTGGGACGAGGCGGAGGCATCGATGACCACATGTGATGCGCCGACAGCGCCGTTGCCGTGGACGGTGAAGGGGAGCGTGCCGCGGTCGTCGTCATCGACCTGCACGCCGAGTGCGCGGATGGCCTCGATCATCGTGTGCATGGGCCGCACCCGAGCGCGCTCATCGCCGTCGAAGGTCACCGGCCCCTCTGCCAGCATGGCGACCGCGGGCACGAATCGCATGACGGTACCGGCCAGGCCGCAATCGATGGACGTGTGCCCGCTCAGGGTGCGCGGCGTGACGATCCAGTCGATGCCGCTGGCACCCTCGAACTCGTCGATGCGCGTGCCCAGGCTGCGCAGTGCCGCGGCCATGAGTCGCGTGTCCCGCGCGAGCAGGGGACGACGCAGCAGGCTGGGGCCGTCGGCCAGGGCGCCGAGCACGAGCGCCCGGTTGGTCGCGGACTTGGATCCCGGCACGGACACCACACCGCGCACCGGGACATCGGCGTGGGGGGCTGTCCAGAGTCCTTCGTTGGCCACGATGGCAAGGGTAGTCGTGGCACCATTGCCGCATGTGCGGTCGGTATGCGGCGTCGCGCGAAGTGCAGGAGATGCAGGTCCTCTTCGATTTCGCGTCCGCGGAGCCGCGTCTGCTGCCCGCCAGCTACAACATCGCGCCCACCCAGGAGACGTACATCGTCGATGCTCATGACGGTGAGCGTCGTCTGCGCGTCGTCAATTGGGGATTGGTGCCGGCGTGGAGTCGCGACGTGTCGGCCGCGGCGCGCATGATCAACGCCCGCGCCGAGACGGTGGCGGAGAAGCCTTCGTTCAGGGCCGCCTTCGCCAAGCGACGCTGTCTGGTGCCCATGGATGGCTGGTACGAGTGGCAGGGGGCGGGGAAGCAACCGTGGTTCCTCAGTCGGTTCGACGGCCCGGCCGCGGTGGCGGGCATCTACGAGCGCTGGCGCCCGGCCCACGCCGACCCCTCGAACCCGGCCGCCGTCTACCACTCGATGTCGATCATCACGACGGGCGCCAGCCCCGACACCGCGCACGTCCACGACCGCATGCCGGTGCTCATCGAAGCCGCCGACTTCGATGCCTGGCTGGATCAGGACAGCGAGGCCGCGGATCTGCAGCACCTCCTGCATCCGGCGCCGGCCGGCACCGTCCAGGCCTGGCGTGTCTCCCGCGCCGTCAGCCAGGTGCGGAACAACGACCCCTCGCTCGTCGAGCGGGTGGATCCTCCGGAGCCGCAGGCCACCGCCGAGCAGGCCGCGCTGTGGTGAATCGGGAATAGGGCGCGCATGGGCAGGCGTTCCTGCTCCGAGGACGGGAGGCCCATGTCAGAGCCGACGCAAGTGAAGGACGCTGCGGGAGCGTGCCTGTCCTGCCAGCAGGTCTCGGATGAGCTCCAGCGCAGGCTGTGGTCGGGTCAGTTCGATGACCGCGTAGGCTCGTGGCCGATGGAAACCGAAGGCCAACGCGAAGCCCGCTTCGAGCGCGATGCGCTCCAGTACCTCGACGCGCTCTATGCCGGCGCCATGCGATTCACGTCGAATCCCACCGAGGCGGAGGACCTCGTCCAGGAGACGATGATGAAGGCATACAAGGCCTTCAACCAGTACCAGGACGGCACCAACCTCAAGGCCTGGTTGTTCCGCATCATGCAGAACACGTTCATCTCCGACTATCGCAAGAAGCGCCGCGAGCCGCTGCTCACCTCCACGGACGATATGGAGGAGTGGCAGATGTCGCGCCTCGAGTCGAGTGCGCGCACCGCGCTCCCGTCCGCCGAGGACATCGTGCTCGACAAGCTCCCCGACGGCGACGTGCTCGACGCCCTCAAGGCGCTGCCCGATGAGTTCCGCAATGCGGTCTACCTGGCCGACGTCGAGGGCTTCTCATACGCGGAGATCGCGCAGATCATGAACACGCCCACGGGCACCGTGATGTCGCGCATCCACCGCGGTCGCAAGCGCCTGCGGGAGTCGCTCGCGGAGCACGCACGCGAGATCGGCCTCATCCATGACGGGGAGTTGCAGTCATGAGTTGCGGGCGCCCGCACGCCACTCCGTGCGCCGAGGTCGATGCCCACCTCGACGAGTTCCTGGACCGTGAGCTCACGGCCGAGGACGTGGCCTTGCTCGAGCAGCATTTCCGTGAGTGTCCACCCTGCCGCGACCGCCTCACCCAGGCGAAGCTGATCCAGCGGCTGGTGGCCCGGGCCTGTGGCTGCGCGGCCCCCGAGGAATTGCGCCTCCGCGTCCTGGAGCGCATCACGGAGATCCGTCAGGTCGACGCGACCGTCACCGTCGAAGAGACCACGGTCTTCGAGATCTGACGCACCACCCCCCTCGGTTGTTCACGTTTCGCCCGCATTCCGGGCCGTTTGTGAACAACGGGGTTCCTCCCCCTCGGTTGTTCACGTTTCGCCCGCATTCCGGGCCGTTTGTGAACAACGCGGTTCAGGGAAACGAAAACCCCGCTCATTGAGCGGGGTTCGTCATCAGGCGCGGGGTCGCCTGCCGTGGTTGGCCGGCTTCTTCTTGCGATCACGCTTCTTGCGCGCACGCTTGCTCATGATTACTCCCAACATCGCAAGCACTCGCCTGCAGGTGGTGAAGCCTAGCGCGCGTCAAGGGTGACAAGCACATCCCCCTCCTGCACCACGTAACCGGCCTGCACCCGGATCTCGACGACCGTGCCAGGGATCTCGGCAATGACGGGGATCTCCATCTTCATGCTCTCCAGGAGCAGCAATGTGTCGCCGGCCTCCACGCTGAGCCCGGGTTCCGCGAAGACCCTGAGAACGCTTGCCACCATGTCCGCATGCACGTCGACCATCACCTCCCTACCGTTGCACATGCGGCGGGTACCGGCGAGTCGGTCGTACGCTCCCGACATGGCCAGCATCGCGGACATCGCGCGGGATCGCACCGACCTCACGGACGCGGCCGTCTCCCACCTGCAGGCCCTCGTGTCCGAATGGACGCTGCTCGCCGACCTCGGTTTCGCTGATCTCGTGCTCTGGCTGCCGACCTGGAACCGGGGCGGCTTCGTGGCCGCCGCGCAGGTGCGTCCCACCACGGGACCGACCAGGCTGCCCGACGACATCGTCGGCGCCTTCCTGGCGCGTGGCCGCAGCGCCACCCTCGACCGAGCCGTGTCCACCCGTCTCGCGGCGACCGACCGCCGGCCCGACCGCCCGCGCGTGCCGCGAGGTGACGAGGCCTTCCCGGTCCTGTTCGAGGGCGAGTTGGTCGCCGTCATCGAACGGCGTTCCAGTGTGGAGGCCCGCGCCGATGGCGCCCTCGAGCGGATGTACCTCGATGCCTTCGACGCGCTCGCCGATATGGCGCGCACCGGTCGCTTCCCCTTCGGGGAGGGCGTCGCCATCACGGACAGCCCGCCCCGTGTGGGCGACGGCTGCTTCCGCGTCGACGCGGCGGGTCTCGTGCAGTACGCGTCGCCCAACGCCCAATCCGCCTGCCATCGCCTGGGCATCACCACGGAGATCACGGGCGCCAACCTGGCCGACACCCTGGCCCGCCTCATGCAGAAGTCGGGTACGACGAACGACGCCCTCATCAGCATCGCCCAGGGCCGGGCCGCCGGTGAGTCGGAGATCGAGTACCGGGATGCGGTCGTAACCCTGCGAGGCATCCCCCTGGTGCGCAGCGGCCGCGCCGACGGTGCCGTGGTGCTGCTTCGCGACGTGAGCGACATCCGCCGCCGCGAGAAGGCCCTGCTCACCAAGGACGCGACCATCCGGGAGATCCACCACCGGGTGAAGAACAACCTGCAGACCGTGGCCTCGATGTTGCGGTTGCAGGCGCGTCGCTCCTCCTCGGAGGAAGTGCGGGCCGAACTGGAGGAAGCGGTGCGGAGGGTCGGTGCCATCGCCATCGTGCACGAATCGCTGGCCCACGAGCCGGGCGCCAGCGTCGACTTCGACGAGGTGATCGATCGCGTCATCGCCATGTCGCGCGAGCTCGTCGGCGGCAGCGGCTCCATCTCGCGTGACGGGAGCGTCGGGAGCCTCGAGGCAGAGCGGGCGACGCCGCTCGCCATGTCGCTTGCCGAACTCATCGGCAATGGCGTGGAGCACGGCTTGACGGGCCGCGAGCGGCCCGGTTGGGTGCGCGTCACCGCGGTTCGTGGGGAACGCCTGGTCATCCATGTCGACGACGACGGCCCCGGGGTGGCGGATGCGCCCGAGGGCCTTGGGCTGTCCATCGTCCGCTCGCTGGTGACGGGGGAACTCCACGGCACCCTCACGCTGGGGGCCGGACCCGGGGGTGGCACCCGGGCGACGATCGACCTACCGCTCTGAGAAAGCGGAACGGCCGCCCGCAGGCGGCC
>DAHWFQ010000108.1:0-1709 GCA_027324895.1 Actinomycetota bacterium
GCCCAGGCCGATGACGGCGCCCAGCACGACGTACATCAGCTTGTCCATGCGTGTGGTCACGAGGAACACCCGGAAGTCGCTGCGCCGGCGGTAGATGAGCATGAGCAGGCCCACCACCACGAAGACGCCAGCGACCGAACCGAGCGCGACGGCGAAGAGGTGGTAGGTGGCCTCACTGATCCCCATGCTGGAGGTGAGGCTCTCGGGGATGAGCAGGCCGCCGATATGGCCGCCCAGTGCCAGCAGGATGCCGAAGTGGAACATGGGCGAGGCGATCGCCAACATGCGGCTCTCGTAGATCTGCGAGGACCGCGACGTCCAGCCGTAGCGGTCGTACTTGTATCGCCAGACCATGCCGACGATGAACGCCAAGGTGACGACGTAGGGCCCCGCAACCCAGAAGATGGGACTGCTCATCATCGCGCACCCACTCCAGCGGTCTCGGCCGCTGCGAAGGGCTCGAGGCCCACCAGCTCCGTTGGCGGTCCGGCCGCGATGAGTGCCTGCGCCTGCGTATCCGCTTCGTGTCCGGCCGGCACCAGGCCCAACAGCACCGCACTCAACTCGCGGTACGGCGAGCCCGCATCCCGCAGGGCCGTGTCCAGGACGACCAGGCCGCTCCGATGCGAGGCCAGCACCGCCTCCCCCGCCTCGACATCCGCCGCAGCGGAGAACTGCAGCAGCGTCGGAAGGAAGTCGGGCAGTTCATCGTCGGTCGGGGACCAGCCAGCCGAGCGGTACAGCTCCTTGAATTCCACGATGGCCATCCCTCGGCGTCGAGTGTCCCCGTTCAGGTAGTACGAGAGGTAGAGGCAGGCCCGCCGCTTGCGGTCGAACAGCTCGACGTAATGGCTCTGCGCCTGCAGCAGCGGTGTGGCCTCCAGCCAGTCGAGGAAGCTCGTGAACCCGCCGCTCCCGCGCGAGTCGAGCGCGTCAACCATCGCCCGCAGCTGCGGCAGCAGGCTCGGCACCACGGCGTCCGGATACTGGAGCAGCACGGAGAGTGCCGCATAGGCGCGTCGGCGTTCGGCATCGCTTGTCATGTCAGCGCTCCTGCTCCAGGTCCGAGTTCGCGTCCGCACCGGCGCGTTGCTTGGTGAGGTGGAAGCTCTCGATGGACACGGGGATCACGCGGGTCTCCCCGACCGCACTCACCGGCCCGCCGGGCATCTCCTCGAAGTCCACCGAGCAGCCGGGCAGTGACTCGTCGAGTCGGGCTGCCACCTCCTGGTGTGCGGTGGGAATCACGTAGCGGTCCTCGTACTTGGCGATTGCCAGCAGGCGGTACATCTCATACAGGCTCTCGCCATCCATGCCGACCGACTGCGGGATCGACTCGTCGAACCCGCGGCCCAGGTTGTAGTCCCGGAGATACGAACGCATAGCGGCGAGTCTGGCCAGCACGTTGTTGATGACGGTCGTGTCGCCGGCCGTCATGAGGTTCGCGAGGTAGCCCACGGGGATGCGCAGGGTGTCGATGGCGCCGAAGAGGTTGCGGTGATCCTCCGCGTCATGACCGGTCCGGCTCAGGGCATCGACGATCGGTGAGAGCGGCGGGATGTACCAGACCATCGGCATGGTGCGGTACTCCGGATGCAGCGGCAGCGCGACCTTGTAGGTGTTGATGAGCTTGTGCACCGGTGACCGCCGCGCCGCCTCGATCCAGTCGGCCGGTATGCCGGCCCGCTCGGCTTCGCGACGTACCTCTG